>RGTL01000056.1 GCA_010025385.1 Gammaproteobacteria bacterium
GTCGAGGCGCTTTTGAGTGAGATTGAAACATTGGGCCGTGATTGGCATTACGATGAAGCCGTGACTCAGCTTGAGCATGCCGTGCAGGCGGCGATGCTGGCCCGAGACGCAGGCGAATCGGATCACGTCGTCGCGGCTGCCGTGCTTCATGACGTTGGGCATTTTTTGATGTACGGCAAAGCCCGCCACGACCCGCCGGATGGCGATGATCTGAAGCACGAGGTGGTCGGCGCAAACTGGCTCAGAAAAAGTTTTCGCGATGAGGTCTCAGAGCCGGTCCGATTGCACGTGCCGGCAAAACGTTATCTTTGTGCCACGAGGCCAGGCTATTGGGAGGAGTTGTCAGAGGGCTCCAAAATCTCGCTGAAAAAACAGGGCGGCCCGATGACCGATATAGAATGTTCCCACTTTGAGGAACTGTCGGGGTATCAGGAGGCCATCAAACTACGCGAGTTCGATGATCAGGCCAAGGTGGTGGGCATGGCGATTGATTCAATTCATTCTTTTAACGACGCTGTGCTTGATGCCTTAAGAGCGGCCACCCCAGCGTAGATCCTCGGCTACATCTTTAATCACAATGCGCCTGAATCTTCTCTCTAAAGTCGTCGTATTGGCTGTCGTATTGCTGGCCACAACCGGTGTCAGCAAAGCTGAAGGCAAGACCACCGTATTTGAGATCAGTGAGATACAGCTTCGTGTCACAGAGACAGGAGTAACCGTCGGAGACAACATTGTGATGACGATGGATGCTAACGAGCGCGTCATCTCAGGCGGTGTGATGTATAGCCTATCGATGACGACCGCGGTCGGGGTGCAGGTTCGATCAGGATCTTCAGGGGAGTCCGTAGTCGCTATGTTCAGTTATTCTTTCTTTGAAGAGAAAGAAATCGAACGCGGTAAGTAAATACAGAATTTAGGCGGTCAGTAAAGCGTCCTCTAGAGGGAACGTTGACATTATTTCGTGGCCGTCTTTTGTGACAAGAATCTGCTGCTCGAGTTTGACCCCGTCGCGTTCGCCCTCCGCGCCCATGTAGCTCTCTACGCAGAGCACCATGTTCTCCTCGATAACGCCATCGTAGGGATTCGGTCCTCGAAATCGGGGCTTTATTTGCGGGTATTCATCACACATGCCCACGCCATGGATGGTGCACGGATAGGCATTTTTGTGAAATTCTTCCTCAGGGAGATAGGCGCGCTCCTGAAATTGGCGAAGGGTGACGCCCGGTTTGATTAGGGTCAGGTTGTATTCGATTTCTGCAAGAGCCAGTTGATAGAGTTCGCGTTGTCTTTTGTTCGGGGCGCTCGGGCCGCAGTGAAAGGTTCGAGAGATATCGGCAAAGTAGCCTCGCGGACCGACCATATCGGTATCAAGACCCACGAGATCGCCCGCTTCGATTTTTCTCGGAGATGCCTCCTGAAGCCACGGGTTAATGCGGGGCCCGGAGGCCAGCATGCGCCCTTCGTGCCAATCGCCGTCGTTGCTTATGTTGGTGTAATTCAGAAGACCCCAAAGTTGGAGTTCGCTGACGCCGGCGCTTACATGGTTTCGGACTTCGTGCAGCCCATGTTCTGCGACTGCGATAGCCCGGCGAATACATTGGATTTCATCCGGGCTTTTGATGATCCGGGCCCGCTCGCTGATCAGGACGCCGTCGATCACCTCAAGACCCTCTCGCTCAAGAGCTTGGGTAATGCTGGGGTTAATGTACTCAACGGCTACTCGCCGGTTGTCGCTTCCAACCTCATGGAGAAATTCGACCACCTGCTTCGCTAATCTGCTCGCGTATTCGGAGAGTGAAGTGGCGCCCTCAAAAAACGAGATGGGATAGCCTGGCCGGGTTTCATCCGACCAGGAGGATCCGCCGACGGCGCTATGAATTACGGTGGGCCCCTCTTGCGCCAGGAACACATATGCCTGCGGCATATGGGATTGGAAGATCAAGTAATCGCGATAGTTCACGGCGTACCGTAGACTGATGGGGCTGACTAACAGACACATCGCGGCATTGTGTCGTTTCAGCTCTCCACGTAAGCGCGAGAGCCGCCATTGGTGCAGTCGCGGATTGTCGATGGGCTCCAACGAGGCGTTTTCGGCCACCTCGCTCCAGTCATCCAGTCGGATTCTTGTGTCGATCGTGGCCGTACGGGTCATTTGCCGGCAGTGCTCAGTTTGGTTCCACCACAATATTGCCGATATGGCGTTTTTCGATAAAGGTTGTCTGCGCCTTGTGCAGTTCCTTCAGGGGAAATCGCGCGGCAAGCAATGGTTTGATCTCGTCTCGCTCGATGTAGCCCACAAGATCCGTGAACGTCTGAGGTGTTGGAACCGTGGCTCCCGTAAACGTGAGGTCTCGCAGGTAAAACGTACGAAGATCAAACTCTACTATGGGTCCGGCAATAGCCCCGGCGCAGGTGTATCTCCCTCCGCGGCCAAGCACGTTAATGAAGTCTGGCCATCGCGACCCGCCCACAACGTCGGCAACGACACTGACCGGTTCCCGACCGACTGCATCGCGCAGAGCGGCCCTTACGTCCGGGCAGTTGCGATCAATGACCGCATCGGCACCCAGTTGCAATACCGCATCTGCTTTTTCGGCAGCGCACATTGCGATGCATGTCGCCCGGCGTCGATTGGCGAGTTGAACGAGCGCTGAACCCACCCCGCCGGAGGCCCCTGTAATGAGGACCGAATCGTTTGGGCCAACCTGCGCTCGATTCAGCATGTTTTCGGCGGTCACATACGAACACGCGAACGTGGCCAGCTCAGCATCGCATAGGTGGGTTGTTATGGCGTGTACCTGTCGATAATCGACCGCCGCATATTGGGCAAAGCCGCCGTCTCGTTCACTGCCGAAATAGCCCGTCTTCGCGTAGTCCATTGGATCTGACCAATCGCGCATCCACCCATCGACGATCACCCGATGGCCGACAATAGCAGAGTCCACCTTTTCGCCGACTCGCACGACCGTGCCAACCGCGTCGGCCCCTTGTATGCGCGGGAAAGAAACCGCCGCTCCGCCCCAAGTGCTGTCGTCAGGTCGTGTGTTAGCGAGAGCCGTTCCGGTTGTGGCCTGCGTATTACCCTTGGAGTACCACGCGCTTCGGGTGTTTACATCCGTATTATTCAACCCACACGCACCGACCCGGATCAGAACATCATTGGCAGTGAGCTCGGGGATTGGCCAGTCATCGTGAAAGACGAGCTGGTCGAGATCGCCATGCCCCATCAATACGAAAGCCTGCATCGTGGTAGGAATCTCGATCATCTTGAAATTATCAACCGAAAGGCCTTAAACACTGTAGGTGGCAGTCGGGTCGCCGAGCAGCGATTCGTCGGGTACGAATCCAAGGCCTGGCGTATCGGGGATCCAGAGTTCGCCATTTTTTGAGCGTGGGCCACGGCCTGGCGCAATATCTATGGCAAGCATATCCTGGCAGGACCAGCAGCCGAGACGGAATTCCTCAGGGATGCTCTGCGCAAGTGCGGCAGCCTCTGCGTCGGCTAGAGCAGACCCTCCGGTTGCCATCACATAAATTTGGATGCCATGGGCGATCGCAACATCGCGGATTCTCCGCGCCTTCGTCAACCCACCCACGCGATTGATTTTGATGTTCACGACTTCGCATATTCCGTTTTGCGCGATCTCAACCATGTCGTTTAGGGAGACCAATGTCTCGTCTATGGATATAGGAGACGACGTTATGCGTCTTAAGGCCGCAATGTCAGCCGTTGTCTCGCACGGTTGCTCAAAAGTCGCGCCAAGATGCCCGACCGCATTCATCACGATTGCAGCCTCCCGCCTCGTCCATGCGCGGTTGACGTCGTAAAGAATCCGTTCGTCTTCGCGACGGTCTTGTTCGATCGCTTTTACGCGGGCGATATCGAGATCGGTGTTGCTACCGCCAACCTTCACTGAGTGGCCGCGATACCCAAGCGCCCTGTATTTCTCGATCAATGCAACCATCGACTCGGGTGAGCCGGTAGATATGGATGACATCACGCGAGTCGGGACGTCGAAGGAGCCGCCCAATAGGTTTGGTAAGGATTCGCCCGAAATCTGTCCGTGAATATCGAGGCAAGCCATGTCAATTGGCGCTTTCACGTACAGATGTCCCGGTAGCGCTTTATCCATCACGTACTCAATGCGATTCGATTGGCAGGGATTTTCGCTAAGCAACGCCGGTGCCAGCGTCTGGAGGCCGCTGCGAATCCCGGGTCCGTGTGCCGGAAGGTACGTATGGCCCCACGGCGTTCCTTCGCCCCATCCGGTTACCCCCTGATCCGTCTCAACTTTGATAAAGGTGGCATCAAGTGTCTCGAACTTCAGTCGACCCCCAGAGAGCCAATAGGGCTCACTGAGAGGCAGATTTTTCTGGTAGACCGTTATTTTTGTGATTTTCATGGATCTATCTGACTGACACGCTTACCGGGTCGCTGAGATCTTTGGAGAGGAGTGGGAGCCAAAGACCGCGCGGTGAGCTCGCATCACGTTGTTTGCATCGCCCCAGTAGTAACCGCTCGCCGTCCCAGGCAGATGTTTCTCGAGGGTATTTAGAGAGGCGATTTGCATGTGTTGAAGGGCGCGCGTCGAAGCTCAAAGACGATAAGCATGCAGGTGTTGATAGTGTGGCAGCATGCGCCGATAGACCTGTTGGACTCTTGTAAGAAGCCACTCTCAGTTCTCCAGTGCGTTTTGCATCCACTGCTGCAGCACGTGGATAGAGTGCTCTGAATTGACACCCCCTCTGGGATCAATCACGAGCGGCCCGGGCCGGTAACCAAGACTTGAAAAACCGCGCTGCTGAGACTCAACCAGTCCGATGTCCTCCGCAAGGGTTGTGTTTCGGTCCTGCTCCGCAAGGGTATTAATGACCTCAGGTTCGATTCCGGCCGCTGTATACCAACCCCTTGTCACCAATACTTTGTCCACCGCAGTCGGTGCCCAGTGATAGGTATTCAGGATGTTGCCGGGATAGACCTGAAAGGAAAATGTAGGCCAGAGGTACCAAGACGAGTAATCCCCCGCGCGCGGGTTAGTGCTCAGATCAATCGGGTACGTCATCTTTTCCAGGTTCTGGCATTGGGTCGTGTGCCGCAAACAGAACCCCTGAGGCTGTATGTCGTAGGTGTCGGGTTTAATGACGCCGGTGGAAAACGTCCGGTGGTTTATACGGCAGTGGTAGCACTCGGAGTAGTTTTCAACCGAGACTTTCCAGTTGCAGCGCTCAAGAACGGCAACTGTGCTAAGCACTTCTCGATCCTCGATATCCGGGACAAATTCTCGAAGTTCAGTCTCAAGATTGGGAAACCAATCGTCCATTGGCCGAGCGTCGGTATCAAGATTCACAAAAATAAAGCCGCAGAGAACCTCGGTGCGTACCCGGGAAAGACAGATAGCTTCCCGCGCTTCTGTGGGCAGTACATCCGTATTGGGGCCCCGCAGAAATCGCCCATCAAGATCATACGTCCATGCGTGATACGGGCACACAATGGCCTTTTTGATCTGACCCGAGCCGGAAACCAGCGCGTGCGCACGGTGCTGACAAACGTTGTAGAACGTACTGAAGGTCTCGTCAGCCTGCCGTAGGCAAAAGAGAGATTGGCCGGCGATCTCGAAGCAGAAATAGTCCCCAATCCGCGGTGCCTGAGAGATATGCCCAGCGTATTGCCAGGTGTTGCAGAAAAGCCCCACACACTCTCGGTGAAAAATATCGGGGCTGATGTAAAAGCTGGGGTCCAGCGTGTGAGCCGTGTGGTCGGGGCTTTCCTTGTGGTGGTCCATAGGCCTCACCTTTCTTCCCAATAGATTCCCATCTCATGCCGACGAGCGTGGAACCGCTCAATGCTCGCGATCACGGAGTCGTCTGCGTCGGCGATGACAAAAGCCATGAGGGTCTCCAGAAATGCCGTGAGGCCCACCATTGAAGTAAAAAACTGAGGAGTATCTGTGGGAATCACAAAACGATGTCGCGCCTTGCTGAGGATGGGCGATGCAGGACTGTCCGACACTCCGATAACGGTAACGCCCTGCTCAAACGCGATTTGGACGGCCTCGACCACCTCACGCCGATACGGTTTGAACGTCATGGCAAGAAGCACGTCACTCGGCCCGGCCCTGCCGAGACCATCGGCCGGAAGTGAACCCTCTCGAGGAATCGCCTCCACGTTGTCTACGGCCATGTTTGCTAGGTAGGCAAAATTTTTGGCGAGGGCATTCACTATGCCGACCCCAAGGACAAAAGTGTTATGGGCGTTAACGATCTCATCGGCTGCCTTACGCAGTTTTTCGGTACTGGTGTCGGAAAAAAGTCTTGATATGTTTTCCACCGAACGCTTGGCCATATCCTGATACAGCCCGTCGAGTTTCCCCCCCGATGCCAGAGACTGGAGCCATCCTGCGCGATCCTGAAAGTTTTCAGCACCGTTTCGAATCTGCTCCCTGAAGGGCTCGCGAAAATCTTCAAAACCCGAAAACCCCGCCGAGCGTGCCATACGCATCACCGTGTTGGGTTTGACGTTTGCCTTCGCCGCAATTTCACGAACAGAGCTCACGCTGATATCTGCAGGATTCTCGAGAACGTATGTCGCCACCTTTTGCACTTGGGGGGTGAGCTCGCCAAGCAGTGCTGCCAGCGTATTGAGAACGTGGTCCGGACTTCGCGAGCCTCCAGAGAGAACGTTTGTATTATTCATTGTTGATTAATGTACATTTGTACTATTATTGGGTCAACCAGTTAATTTATTGAGATTTTTATGCTTCCGGAACAGGCACGGGTGGTTGTGGTTGGCGGCGGGATCATGGGCTGTGGACTGGCTTACCACTTGGCCCATGAGGGTTGGACCGATGTGGTACTGCTCGAAAAAGCCGAGCTCACTTCAGGATCAACCTGGCACGCGGCAGGCCAAATCACCCAGTCGACCTCATCGTTTTCTGGCGGGAAGATGGTCGACTACAACATTGGGCTATACGCCGGGGCTCTTGAAAAAGAAACCGGCCAAGTGATCACTTGGCACGGATGCGGTTCGCTTCGCCTCGCCTATAGCGAAGACGAGATGGACTGGCTAAGGCATACGCTTTCGGTTGCGACTGCGCTGGGTTTCAACATTGAACTAATCGGGCCCGCACGAATTAAAGAGCTGCATCCGTTCTATCAGCTCGAGGGCGTTTTAGGCGCCCTTCATACACCTGATGATGGCCATGTTGATCCCTCCAATATTGCGATGGGTTTGGCCGCGGGCGCTCGCCAACTCGGTGTGACTATCGTTCGGCGATGCCGGGCGACGATGATCAGCCGGCTGCCTTCTGGAGAGTGGCGGGTTGAGACTGAGCAGGGTGCCATTCGTTGTGAGCATGTGGTTAATGCGGCAGGTACTTATGCTCGGCAAATAGGTGAGTGGACCGGCCATCTGGTGCCCACCACGTCGATGACGCACCACTATTTGGTAACCGAGCCGGTACCTGAGTTTTTGCAACTTGAAAAGGAACTGCCGGTGGTTCGTGATGATCAAAAGGTCTCCGGCTATATCCGTATGGAGCAGAAAAAAGGCCTGATCGGGATTTACGAAAAAGAGAATCCGAACACAGTCTGGGAGGATTACTGTCCCTGGGAGGCAGAGAACGAGCTTTTTGCCGCTGACTATGATCGGATCATGCCGTGGCTCGAAAATGCGCTTGAGCGTATGCCGGTACTCGCTAACCTGGGCATTACGCGGGAGGTCCATGGCGCGATCAGTCATCCGCCCGACGGCAATCCGTTGATTGGCCCTGCTGCCGGCGCGCCGAACTATTGGTGCTGTTGCGGTACGCAACTGGGAATCAGTTGGGGCCCCGGGCTTACCCGGGAATTAGCCCGTTGGATGGTGCACGGTGCTGCAGATATCAACATGCGCGAATTCGATCCGCGTCGCTTCGGCACTTACGCGGATAAGTCTTGGCAGGTGATCAAAGGCAAAGAGGACTATTGTCTGCGCCACGAGATCCCATTCCCCAATCTCAATCGGCTGGCAGGACGACCGATCAAGAAGAGCGCGATGTATGAGCGGCTTGAATCAAAAGGCGCAGTCTTCGAAGAAGTGTTTGGTCATGAGAGGCCGAGGTGGTTTGCGACGAGCAATACGCCACAGCACGACCATTATTCATTCCGCAGGAATGTGGTGTTTGATCGAGTCAGAGATGAAGTCAATGCTGTCCGAAATGCTGTGGGCATCATGGATATTTCTGCATTCGCCAAAGTCGAAGTGGAGGGTCCGGGTGCCGCGGTTTTCCTTGATCGCCTAATTGCCAATCGTTTGCCGAGCAAACTGGGCGGGATTGTGCTCACGCACCTTTTGAACCGCCGAGGCCGAATCGAGCTTGAGCTGACCGTGGCGCGCCTCGATACGAATCGCTTTTACCTGGTCTGCGCGGCGTTTTTTGAGCAGCGGCTGGTCGATCATCTGAACCGTTACCTCGGCAATGACGAAGTAGCGATCACGGTGCGTTCGGACGACTGGTCAGCATTGGCGTTGCAGGGCCCAAATGCACGAAAAGTCCTGCAGCAGGTGACCCGGGCGCCCCTGGATAACGTCGGATTTCCCTGGCTGAGCGCTCGCTCGATTAGGATTGATGATCATGAGGTCTGGGCCATGCGACTTTCCTATGCTGGAGAGTTGGGTTGGGAGCTGCATGGGCCGCGCGAGAACATGCTCGCGGTATACGACGTGCTTTGGGAGGCCGGCCAAGGCTTGGGCATTGCGGACTATGGCTCGTTCGCAATGAATGCGATGCGGCTGGAGAAGATGTTTAAGGGTGCAGGAGAACTCACGAACGAGGTGACGCTGCCAGAGGCGGACGTTATGCGTTTCGTTCGTTTAGACAAGCCTGATTTCATTGGCTTGCGCGAAACCCAAAAGAGCGCAGCTTCACCGTTGCCTTGGGTGTGCGCGTATCTTCAGATCGACACGGACGGCGTTTATGACGGGCAAGGGGGAGAAGCGGTGCTGCAGGACGGCCAGGTGGTCGGAACCACATCGTCGGTTGCCTTTGGCCCGGCTGTGGGTTGCATCCTGGCATTTGCGTATATCAAGCCTCATGCGGCCGCGCCAGGCACGGTTCTTGAGGTGATGATCTCCGGCAAGCGCCGTAAGGCTGAGGTCTGCAGCGAACCTGCGTATGATCCTGAGAATGTTAAGCCACGGGTAGACGCATGAATCAAAAACAAATTATCGAGCGCGCTAAAAAGGTTTTGCCCGCGGGCAGCTTCGGCAACTTTGAGTCCGGGATCATCATCCAAAAAGGTCAGGGGTCTCGTCTTTGGGATGAAGACAACAACGAATACATCGACTATCT
>RGTL01000057.1 GCA_010025385.1 Gammaproteobacteria bacterium
ACGCGAAAGAATATTCTGTTCATTATGTGTGACCAGCTTCGGTATGATTACCTTGGTTGCACCGGCCATCCGACGATCAGGACCCCCAATATCGATGCGCTGGCTGCTCGGGGCGTGACCTTCGAAACCACCTATTGCCAGTCGCCAACCTGTGGCCCCTCGCGCAACAGCATGTATACCGGGCGTTACGTGTCGTCCAACGGCACCTCGGTCCTGCATGCCCCGCTCCGCGTGGGCGAGATGAATATCGGCCACCACCTGAACCCGTTGGGCGTTCGTACGGTCCTGGTCGGAAAATCTCATATGGTTCCCGACATCGAGGGCATGGAACGCCTTGGCATCGACCCAAAAGGCGAGGTGGGTAGGCATCTGTCAGAAGCAGGTTGGGAGACTTACGAGCGCGACGACGGCATTCACCCGGATGCCATGGTGAAACCGGATCTACCGTACAATGAATACCTGCGAGCCAAAGGATACGGGGACACCAACCCATGGCATTGGGCCGCCAATGCGGTCGAGACTGAACGCGGCGTTCGATCGGGTTATTTCAATGATCGAGTCGACCTGCCTGCACGGGTGTCGGACGAGGACTCCGAGACGCCATACATGACGAGGCGCGCCATGGAATTCATGACCGAGGATGATGGCGAAACGCCATGGTTGTTGCACCTATCCTATATCAAGCCGCACTGGCCCTACGTGGCGCCGGCGCCTTACAACGATATGTACAGCGCCGATGATGTTATTCCGGCCATTCGGTCCGAGGGTGAACTTGAGGATCCCAATTCCCTGATCGGATTGTTCCGCACCAGGATGGCCGCGAAGACGTTCAGCTGGGATCAGGCGCGCGATAAGGTTATCCCGGCCTATATGGGCCTGATTAGTCAGATTGATGATCAACTGGGCGTTCTTTTCAAATTCATGGAAGGGCGAGGTCTGCTCGACAACACCATGATCGTATTCACCTCGGACCATGGCGACTATCTGGGCGACCACTGGATGGGGGACAAAGAATATTTTCACGAATCCGCGGTGCGGATACCGCTGATCGTCGCTGACCCGGACAGCGCTGCCGACCCGACCCGAGGTACGAAGGATCAGTCCCTGGTCGAGGGTGTCGACTTGCTACCGACCTTTCTTGAGTATTTCGGGGGGCCTGTGCCGGCGAACATCCTGGACGGACGGTCCCTGTTGCCGAAGGTCCGCGGTGAAGAGGTTCTTTGGCGGGATTTCGTGATCAGCGAGGGCGATTATTCCTTTCAAATCTTTGGCCTGAACGATGGTCGTGGACCGCTGGATTGTCGGTCCTACATGATCGCGACCAAGTGCTGGAAATACATCTACGCTCCGGGACACGCACCCGTCCTGTTCGACATGCAGAATGACCCGGACGAAGTGAACGATCTCGGGCAGAGCCCAGATCACGCCGAAATCCGACAGACGATGTTCAACCGGCTCGCATGGTGGTCGCTGCAGTATCGCCAGCGCGTCGCATGTTCTGAAGAGCGCGCACGACACATGAGCGGGATCGAGGAAAGAATGGGCGTTCTGATCGGTTACTGGGACGAAGAGGATGCCAAGGGCTTGGATCCAAAGACCCTGCCAATACTCGATTCCGGAGACAGCAAATAACGAAACAACTCAATCTGCGCTAGGTAAGGCGCGTGCAAGACCAGCAAAAGTTAACTTACCAACCAACAAGGGAGTAAAAAAATGTTTAAACTGAGAGCTTTATCAATCTTTGCCGCCGCTGCAAGCGTTTGGGCCAGCGGCGCCACTGCTCAAGTCATCCTGAGCGCCGAAACCGGCCCTCCCGGAACGGTACCGTTTACCGCAATGACCACGCTCGCCGAGATCGCTTCTGCTGAGGGCATTGCGGATTTCCAGGTTACGGACGGTCAAACTGCGACCAATTCGCTGCAGAACCTGGCAGAGGGTAAAACGGATGTTTCAATTGCGCCGTTGACACTGACATTCCTGATGCAAAAGGGCGCAGGACCCTACGCGAAGCTTGGCGCCGAAAAGGGTGCCGAATTGATCTCGAACGTGCGTGTTCTGCACACGTATAACTACGGTGGCTTCGGCCTGTACGCCTTCAACAGCTCCGACGTCAAGGGCTGGGATTCGGTGAAGGGCAAGACAATCCTGAATGGCCCGCCACGCGGTGCGGCGCTTGGGCATGGTCGTGGAATTCTGCAGTTGGTCAGCGGCGCGAAAGATGGCGAAGACTACAAAGGGATTCAGGTAAACTGGGGCCAAATGTCAAAGACCATCGCCGATGGTTCCGCAAATGCGATGATGCTTCCGGTGACATTCCCGGATGCTCGCATCACCAGGGCTCTTGCGGCAGGCGACATTACGCTTTGGTCAGTTCCCAAAGATGTTTGGGAGAGCGAGGCCATGCAGAAATATCTCAAAGCCCCGGGCGCTTCGGTAATTACCTTCCCATTGAGCGATCTTCCCCCCCAGAAAGGCCTGACGATTGTCAGTGAAGACGGCATTTGGCGGAGTCTGACGACCGTGGGCGCCGAAGTTGTTAAAGCCTCCATGGACTTTGAGACCGCCAAGGCGCTGACGGCGGCCGTTATTGCCAACAAAGAAATCTTCCTCACGAAGGCGCCTTACATGGGGACAACGAATGTTGGCTCCGTTGGGTTCGGCCTTTGTGGTGCGGTTCCGGTGAAGTATCATCCGGGAGCCGTTGCTGCATATGAAGAGGCTGGTATGACTGTTCCAGACTGCGCAAAGCCCTAATAAACAGCGCATTTCGAATGACAAACATTCGGGGACTACAAAATTGTGGCCCCCGAATATCCTTCGAGCTCGAGGAAAACCATGTCTCGTCACAACGATCCGGCGGTTCAGCCAAAATCCTTTGCCAAGCTTCTCGTTTTCTGGATGGCGGTGTTGTTTGTCGTCGTGGGTATGGTCAATTCCATGCCTGGAATTCCGGGTCTGGATCGGTGGCTGCAGGATTTCACAGGCGATCCCTTTTTCTCAATTCGAAAGTTTCCATACGAATATTATTACCCCATTGCTTTCTTGGTAATGATGATCATTGTCACACTCGATCATTCGATATGGCGTTCCTGGTCTGGTTCGAGCAAATTGAAACGCCGCTTTGGCCTGGCGATGGACATTGTGCTCGTAGTAACAGCGCTTACAATCTCGGTGACTTATCTGGTCGAGATCGAGTCCATCTGCCTCATCGATCAGATTACCGGGGACCGCGCGCGCCTGATCGCTGAGAGTCTGAAGATAGAAAAGGAAAATGCGATCCTTTTCGGATTGCCCGAGCCCACGACGGTCGACGATCCGAAATGCGTGAATTCGACAGGCGGTTGGCTTGTCCTAATTGTTGGGATCGCGATCATTGTTTTTCTGTCCTACAACGTGAAAGTCTGGGGCCTGCCCCTTGTTCTCGTCGCTATCCTGATTGCGGCCTACACCATCATTACCGTGCTGGTCTGGTATTACTTCGGAACCGAGGACATCAATAAATACCTCGTCACGAAAATCGGCGGCGAGCCGCGAATACTGTCTGATGGCAGACCCCGCGTCCACGACATTTTGGTGAACAACGCATCCGGTTTGCTTGGCCGGTTCCTGGACATTATCCTGAACGAAATATTCCCTTACCTGATCCTCGGCTCGCTGTTTGGCGCGTCGGCGGGTGGCAAATCCATGATCAAGATTGCGTTCCGCTGGACGCGAAAACTTCGCGGCGGTCCGGCGCACGCGGCTGTTGTTTCCTCTGCGCTGTTCGGAACGATTTCCGGCGGGCCTGTGGTCAATGTCCTTTCGACAGGAACACTCACGATCCCGATGATGATCCAGCGTGGTTTCTCACGGGTCTTCGCAGGCGGAATGGAGGCCGCGGCGTCATCGGGCGGGTCAATCATGCCGCCTGTCATGGGAGTTGCGGCGTTTGTCCTCGCCGCCTTGACCGGGGTTCCATATTCCGAAGTCATCATTGCGGCGGCCATTCCCGCAATGGCTTATTTTTTGTGCTTGTTCTTGTCAGTTGTTTTCCAATCTAGAAAGCAAAACATTAAGGCGATTGGTGAACTGACAGACGAAATGCGGGTGTCGCGACAGGACATCTACAATCTGATCATGATATTCCTACCGATCCTGATCATCCTGTTCCTGCTTTTATCGACAAAGGAACGTATCGGTTGCGGTATACTCGGCGGGCTGCTTGGAGCAGAGCGCGTATTCGCTGAGGACGGTGCTTGCCAGGTTCAGAGCTTGTCCTGGCTGCTGAAACTCGTCCAGAATGCTGCCGGAGACGCGGGCAGCGCGGGATGGTGGGCGGTGATCGTTCTGTGCTTTGCACTGTTCCTGGACCCAGAAGTAAGGGCAAGACCGTCGAAATTGCTGGATTCATTTGCAGATGCAGGAAAACTGATTTCGACCCTCTATCTGATGTTCCTGGCGGTTTCGATCATCGATTTCTGCCTGAAATTCACCGGCATGCCGTTCTTCATCTCGCTGGACGTCCTGCAATGGCTTCAAGGCCTGGAACTTGGGAGCGACGGATCGGTGGTTTTACAGTTCATGGCCTTGTTTGTGACGATGCTTCTCGCCGTCCTATTGGGAATGGGGATGCCGGCCGTACCCGCCTATATCAACGCCGCGCTGTTGATGGGGCCGGTCCTTGCCGGGCTCGGGATCTCGGTTTTCGCTGCGAATATGTTCATTTTCTACTTCGCTGTCGCCTCCGCCATCACCCCACCGGTCGCTGTGGCCGCATTCGCCGCGGCCTCAATCACCAAGGCCGAACCTATGTCGACGGGGTTCGCTGCGGTGAAGGTCGGCATCGTTATGTTCGTGATTCCGTTCGTCTTTGCGCTCTATCCGGAGATCCTGCTGATAGAGGCAGCTGTCATTGACCCGAAGACGAGCGCCGGTGCCGAGATAAACTATCTGCCTGGATATGATGCCAAGCTACATCTTGGGTCACTGGCCTGGCTCCTTCTTCGCTTGTTTATCGCACTCTATCTTTTGGCCAGCGCGCTCGCTCGTTTTGATCGGGCAAAACTTCCTATCTGGGATAGCCTGATACGTGTTGGTCTGGCTGTATTGCTGATGGCTTCGCAACCCTCAGTTCATCTAACGGCTATCGCTGTGACCGCAATATGGCTAGCCCTGCATTTTTTCCGAACCAGAGGGTCGGAAAATGCGCTTGCGTAAGCCCCCTGGCCATGACCTCGAAGTTCTGCCAGCCGTCTGGTCAGGCGGAACCTCGCGGTGCGTGGCCAGGGTGCACCTGTATGAATTCGACGTAATCTAAAGCCCCCTGCATTCGCGTATGCGCAAAAGCGTTGGACGCAACCCAGGCAGCGTGGATCCGGTTTTCATTTAAAATCATGAAGTTGGCAGGTTCACAAAACAGCAGCATTTCGCAGTCGTTAATTCCGAACGATATAAAGGTACCCAGGTCCCGCGCCGTTTCTATCAGCATCTCATATCCGAGCTCCACCTTTTCCAGGCCGAGTTCTAGTCTGGTCGCATTTGCACGGTCACTTGTATCAGCACCATCCGCTATCGACTGAACGCCAGCGGCAGCAAAGCTTTCGCACAAGGTTTTGAGTTCGGTCAATTGCGCCTTGCGATGCGGGTACCACATACCGCGGTACAGGGCTAACAGTCGGTAGGCTCAGTCGAGCGGTGCACGGCAATGCCACAGATCGCCCTTCAGGGTTTCAATGCTAAAGTCCGGATTAACCTGACTGGTTGACCTTGGTGTCGCCATTTATTCAGCTTCGTCGGTTCCACTGGCATCCTGATCCAGATTGATGCCTGAATAGCTGATCAAATCGGTGAGCGTTAACTCCGCGTTCCTCTTTTCGAACACTTCGATGTACTCGACCATCGTATTCGAATGTTCCCGCATCATGGCTTCCGCCCGGACGGCATCGCCTTTCTGAATAGCCTCGAAGATCACCTTGTGTTGGGAATTACCAAGTTTCAGCCGGAACAGACTGCGCTGGATGCCTTCCGACGTGGATAGTACCTGCTTGTCAAAAACCATCGAGCCGGATTCCAGCATCGGCATATGGCTGATCTGATCGCAGGTATAGCCCACGAAGTCGTTGCCGCAGCCGTCCAAGATCGTCTTGTGAAAAACAGCGTTTTGCTGCTGAAGCTTTCGAAGTGAAGCGTCATCCAGATTGCCGGCCCGAATGAATTTGTCGATCTCGTCGATTGCGGCTTCCAGCGTTGGCAGGCGGTTGTGACGGCCTGATGATTGCGCCATTAGCCGCGCAGCGAGGCTTTCGAGATGGCCACGAACCTGAACGGCTTGCAAAATATCCTGCACTGTCGGGGAATGCACGACATAGCCGCGCCCCTCGGCCCGGCGAAGAATGCCCTCGCGTTCGAGCAGGCGAAGTGCCAATCGAACCGGCGTGCGCGAAACTCCGTAGGTATCGCATAATTGCGCCTCGGAAAGACGCGCGCCATCATCGTAGGTGCCTAGAATAACGTCCTTGCGGATCTTGTTTGCGAGTTCGGTGTCGATAGATTCCATCTCATCATAGAATACATATGGGATCCTAAAGTCAAGATATGTAGGGATTGACGTAACATCCCATGCAGATTATTCTTGATTAGGGATCCTTAACGTGCAAATATTCTGGTATACAACTTTTTGTTCGGTCACTCTGCGGTTGTTATCTCCTTCTTGGGATCCCAAGGTGAAAGGGCCGCTGAGGCGACCTTTGGGCGTAGTAACAAGGCTCAACAGCGCTCGGGCCTTGACTGGTATCTGTACTGATGGCGCCACTTCTCATGCGCCAATTGTCCAGGCGCGCCGAAAACGATGCAGAAATGATGAAATGGCTGCACCTGACTACCGCGATCCGTGTTCCCGGATGCAGGCCATATGTCTAAGCCACAAAGATTGCACCCAAGATTTAGAAAGCGGCGGAAGAGCAGGAATTGATGACATGACAAGCGAGAGATTACGAACCATCCGAACGTTAGTTGGCAATTGTCCCTCGACTAAAGGCAAAGATAAACGATGAGCCGCAAGCCAAACTTTCTGTACATTATGGTTGACCAGCAAAGGGCCGATTGGCTTGGCTGCTACGGACACCCAGTCGTGAAGACGCCAAATATCGACGCTATTGCGGTCGAAGGTACCCGCTTCGACGAGTTTCACGTTGCGACGCCCGTATGCATGCCCAATCGGGCGAGTTTGATGACGGGACGTATGCCCTCCGTCCATGGGTTGCGCTACAACGGATGCCTGCTGTCTGAACGCGCCAATACGTTTGTGGATGTCTTGAGGGCGGGCGGTTATGCCACTGCGACGATTGGAAAAAGCCATCTTCAGCCGTTCACGGATTTCGAGGCTGAAAAACAAGGCGAAGAACTGAATGGTCCAATTGCCGAGGCTTGGAAACCGGATCAGGGCGACTACGGACGAGAGGAGCCTGAACGCTACCTGGGTGGAGATCACTTCGATTTCCCCACCCCGTATTACGGATTTGACCATGTGGACATGGTAACCGGGCATGGCGACCGTGCAGGTGGTCATTACCGGCAATGGTTCAAGAAGAAGCACCCCAATTGGCTGAACCTGATCGATCCAGACAATCAGTTGCCGCACCGGTTCACATGCCCGCAGGCCTACCGCACACCCATCCCCGAGGACAGTTACCCGTCGGCATATATTCGTGACAACGCAAAGAGCTATCTGAAAAGTCGGAAAGGAATTGAACAGCCGTTCTTTGCTTTCGTCTCATTTGCCGATCCACATCACCCGTTCAACCCGCCGGGGAAATACTGGGATATGTATGATCCGGACGAATTCGTCCTTCCGACGCGCTTCGAAGATTGTCGGATGCCTCCACCACCTCTTATGGATGCTCGCAAGACCTTTGAGGCAGGGCTTGGGCAAAAGACACCACAGACGTCCTTTATGACCACGGACAGAGAGGTCCGCGAAGCAATGGCCCTGACAGCTGGCATGATCACCATGATCGACGATGCCGTTGGTGAAATCATTCAGACGCTGAAGGACATGGGTCAATACGAGAATACCGTCATCGTGTTCAACGCAGACCATGGAGACTACATGGGGGATTTCAATATGCTGCTCAAAGGGGCATGGGCGCTTAGATCGATCAACCGTGTTCCCTTGATCTGGTCAGATCCGGCGTCCCGCCAAGGCAGATCAACCCCGGCGCTGGCTTCGACAATAGACATTTCTGCGACAATTCTTGATCGTGCTGGACTTGATCCCTATTTCGGTATGCAGGGCATCAGCTTTATGGCGTGCGTCGAGGGTGCCAGAAAACACCGCGACTCGCTTCTTATCGAATATAACGACGGCTTGACGCGCATGGGGTTTGACAGGCCGGCACGTGTACGAACGATCGTTACGGCCGATTGGCAACTGTCGGTTTACAATGGGCAGGATTGGGGAGAACTCTACGATCTGAAGAACGACCCAAAACAAACCACCAATTTGTGGGATTCGAGAGATCACATGGACACCAAGTCAAAATTATTCGAAATCTTGACCAGTCAATTAATCGCACAAATGGACGAAAGCCCGAGAGCAAGCCGAATGGCGTAATTCCTTAAGATGGCGAGGGTTTTGGGTGCAATTACGGTGGGGGTTCTGTCAGAATAAACCACCTTGTCCGACAGCGTGCTGAATATTAGCTATTCAATCATACCTAAACCTGTATCTTTCCGCTATTTCAAAACCAGCCCTGAGATCATCCAACTTGCCGTTATGCTGTATGTGAGGTTTCCACTCTCACTGAGGAATGTGGAAGACCTCCTACATGAACGCGGTGTCGATGTGAGTTATGAATCTGTTCGGTATTGGTGGCATCGGTTTGGTTCTCAGTTAGCAAGCCAGATCAAGAAACGCAGGGCAGGGGGCATGCAGTCAAGTAATTGGAAATGGCACCTAGATGAAGTCTTTGTGAAAATAAATGGTGAAAGGCATTACCTATGGCGCGCAGTCGATCATGAAGGCGAGGTACTAGAAAGCTATGTCACCAAAAATAGAGACAAAAAAGCTGCTTTAAAGTTCATGAAGAAAGCCATGCGGCGCTATGGAACGCCAAACGAGATCGTCACAGATAAGCTTCGGTCCTACAGTGCAGCAGCAAGAGAACTGGGCTGTTCGGAAAAGCAAGTGACCAAGCGATGGGCAAACAATAGAGCGGAGAATTCACACCTACTGTCTCGACGACGCGAAAGGGCCATGCTTCGGTTTAGGCGCATGCACAACCTCCAAAAGTT
>RGTL01000058.1 GCA_010025385.1 Gammaproteobacteria bacterium
GGTGGGATTCGAACCCACGGTACCTTGCGGTACAACGGTTTTCGAGACCGCCCGATTCAACCACTCTCGCACCTCTCCGATTAGATTCCCACGCTTAGGTTGTGGATTCTGCACCCGGCGCGCAGACATTAAAGATGCGCCCGAACACTGAATATTTTATCATGGCCATTATCCGATTCCCGACGCGCCCGATCTTTCAACGCTAACCCTTCTACCGGCCATGAGCACCAAGACACCCTCAGACCGCCGCCAGTTTATGAAGTTGTGCGCGGGAACGGCGGCGGCCGTTGCGGGATATTCAGAATCGCTGGTAGGCGCTACCCAACCTGGCGAATTTTTCCAGCGGGTCAAACTCCTTGATGACCAGCGTAAGCCCTTATTGGCGAGTGCGCTACCTGTCGACAAGAGCCACCTTTTCTTCTACCCGTTTGTTTCCACCCCATGCTTTTTGATTCGGCTACAAACGCCGATTGATCAGAAGGTTCGTCTCGAAACTGTACAAGGCAAGAAATACGACTGGCCAGGCGGTGCCGGGCCTGACCGTCAGATTGTCGCCTTTTCCGCCATTTGTGCCCATAAAATGAGCCATCCGTCTACGCAAGTCAGCTTCATCAACTATCGCACAGACGAAGTTCAATACACGGGCAAAGATCGAAAGTTTCACCGTCGCTCGGGACTGATTCATTGCTGCTCTGAAGGCAGCGTATACGATCCCTCAAAAGGGGCCGCGGTTCTGGGCGGACCCGCCCCAAACCCGCTAGCCTCTATTCTGCTCGAGCACGATCCAAAAACAGACGAACTTTACGCGGTCGGTGTGGCCGGCGAGACGATGTTTGATTCCTACTTCCGCTTTTTCAGCGACCGGTTGCGACTTGAGTTCAAGACGGACGACGTGCGAGCGCCAGCGAGTGACGCCGTCCCCGTAGTGGCGGCTGACCAGTACTGCCGCCAACAGATTCTCTGCTGAGGTCTCTAGCCCGTCAGCTCCCGCGCGATCTCTGCATTACCCGCCTGGCGGGCATAATCAAGCGGCGTGCGGCCCGTGCGGTCCTGCAAATCGGTTCTTGCCCCCGCCTGAATAAGGCGTCGCACAATGTCTAAGTACCCAAGGGCTGCCGCACGATGAAGCGCCGTGACGCCATCATTGTTTCGCACGTTGATCTCGACTTCCCCCTGGGCGAGAAAAACTTCAACAATTGCACCCCGGTTCTGTTCCACCGCGTGCATGAGGGGTGACCAGCCAAAAATATCGTTGAGATTGGGGTTCGCCCCCGCCGATAACAGTGTCTCAACGATAGGCGTGAATCCCTTCGCCGCGGCCAGCGTGATGGCGGACCAGCCATTGACCGCCTGATCGTCCATCGCTGCCCCTCTTGCGAGCATGAGGCTCACGATAGCCAGATTACCGCCTACCGCAGCATGCATCAGGGGTGTACCGCCGTTTTGGTTGCTGAGGTTCACATCGGCCCCAGCCTTCAATAACTCCGAGCACAGCTCAGTTTCGGCAGCCTGAGCGGCCACCATGAGCGCCGTCTTTCCTTTTTCGGTGGACAGGTCCACCTGGCGATATCCCGCGTCAAACACGCGCTGCAGCGCCTCTGGGTCACGAGTCTCTATGGCCCGAATCCATTGCTCGCCGAGAGGCGCCTCTACTAGGACTGAAACGGGCTCGTCCGCCTGAGCCCAGTCGTCGGTTTGAAGCGCGAAGAAGGCGCAGGCGATCACCGTGACGGTAACAATAAAAGACAAGACCCTACGCATCGACATTAAAGCGTTTGCATCACGCGTTTGTTTTCTGAGAAGACGTACCAAAGAAAAAGGGCGAGACGACCTTACGGCCTGCCTCGCCCTCAAGAGGACCCGAAATTCTAGGCGTCGCCCTTTGCGCTACCTTTCATCTCCGCATACCAGCGATCATGGTGCTCCTTTGCCCAGTTCTCGTCCACCTTGCCGGTGACCATACCCTGAAGCGTTCCGGGTACAAAGAAAACCGCCAGAAAGATGTGGCCAAAAACCAGCGCGATGAACAGAACCGCGATTATCGTATGGATCACGTGCGATAACTCCATCACGTGGCGATACTGGGTGAACTCAGGGAACGTGGCCACGATCCACGAAGCAATCGCCGGAAAGTCCAGTACATACCCCGTTACGGAAACCACGATTCCAAGGAAGATGGTCAACCAAAAAAGGATTTTCTCCCCAGGGTTAAACTTACCGGCGCTGGCATGAGATTTACCGAACATGCCGCCACCCTGAGCAAACCATTTAAGGTCGCCTTTTTCGTACAGGTTCTTGCTGACCATATTGAAGAACAACAGGAATATGGCGACAGGGAAAAGCGGTCCCACGAAGTTATGCACGTTCTTGGCACCATATGCCAACGTGCCAAAAGCTGCTTTGCCAAACAGCGGAATAAGCAGCGGCCGCCCGAATAACAGGATCAGGCCCGACAAAGCTAGGGCTATAAAAATGCCAGCCAAAAACCAGTGAACAAAACGTGCATTCACCGAGTGCCGGTCGATCTCCTTACCTGATGCCCCCGCGTGCAGAGTCACCGGACCCCGCATTGCATACACAGCACCAATAATGAGAAGAACTACGATCAATAGATCGCCGCCTTTCGGGAGGAGTTCTTTATTCCGGACCGCTGTCCACTGATCGCCTTGCTGATTCACGAGCACAGCGCTGTCATGGCCCTTTACCTGCGTGGTGGCTGGTGTATCGAGCCGACCTCGAACCGCCTGCCACAGCTCCGCTCCGGGGTTTGGATTATTGATAGCAGAGATCGGGCCTTCTTGAGCCGCGACGGTTCCGCTATTGAAAGCGACCAACAACGGAAGAATGGTCATGGTCAGAGCCAAGATCCAGTGTTTAGAGATACGCACGTTCGACTCCTTTAAAAGCCATTTGAATTTGTACGACAAAAGCGCTGGCTGTTACCTCATTCGCCTGTAGACGAAGCCAGCGCGCGACGGCGTAGCACTTAAGGTGGCTACGCGGCCTTCAGGTGCGGAAAAGGCGCCCTAAAAGGGGCGCCCTTCCGTCAATCACACAACCTTTTAACGCGGTGACCGGGGTGCGATCAGGACTTTCATTCCTATCGCACCCCTTGATCAACGTACGTTAAAAGCGGGCGACTTAGCCTTTGACGCCCTGCTTGTCATAGGCTACACCCCAACCCCACTGCAGCGCACCGGCTCCGCGATACATGACTCGCTCGCGGAAGATATCCGCGACCTTGTCACCGTCGCCTGCCAGAAGCGCCTTGGTGGAGCACATTTCCGCGCAAAGCGGCAGCTTGCCTTCTGCCATGCGGTTGCGTCCGTACTTGCGGAACTCATCATTCGAGCTATCCGCTTCAGGTCCGCCCGCACAGAACGTGCACTTGTCCATCTTGCCGCGTGAGCCGAATGCTCCCGTCTCGGGGAACTGCGGCGCGCCAAACGGACACGCGTAGAAGCAATAGCCACAACCGATGCAGATATCCTTGTCGTGCAGCACCACACCGTCTTTCGTGGTGTAGAAGCAGTCGACAGGACACACCGTCGCACAAGGCGCTTCAGAACAGTGCATGCAGGCGACCGAGATGGAACGCTCGCCTGGCTCACCATCATTAATGGTGACCACGCGGCGGCGATTCACACCCCAGGGGACTTCATGCTCGTTCTTGCACGCCGTCACGCAAGCGTTGCATTCGATGCATCGCTCAGCATCGCAAAGGAACTTCATTCTTGCCATGAGTTATTTCCTCCTTTAGGCAACGCTAATTTTGCACAGGGAACACTTGGTTTCCTGCATCTGGGTTACCGAGTCATACCCATACGTAAACGCAGTATTTGCAGACTCACCAAGCACGTACGGATCGGTGCCTTCCGGATATTTGCCGCGCAGGTCCACACCTTCCAAATGTCCACCGAAGTGGAACGGCATGAACACGACGCCCGGCGCAACTCGACGGGTCACCATGGCCTTGACCTTCACCTTAGCGCCCTCGGCACCTTCGACCCAGACCATCTGGCCATCGCGGATGCCGGCGTTATTGGCGTCGGTCGGATGGATCTCAGCAAACATATCCTGCTGAAGCTCCGCCAACCATGGGTTCGAACGAGACTCGTCACCGCCACCTTCGTACTCGACCAGGCGTCCGCTTGTGAGGATCAGCGGATAGTCTTTTGAGTAGTCAGTCGCCTGAATTGACCCATAACGAGTCGGCAAGCGGTAATGCATCTTGCGATCCTCATAGGTCGGGTACTTCTCGACTAGGTCGCGACGATTGGTGTAGAGCGGCTCACGATGGACCGGCACCGGATCCGGGAAGGTCCAGACAATCGCCCGGGCCTTAGCATTTCCGAACGGCGCACAACCGTGCTTGATGGCCACACGCTGGATACCACCCGAAAGGTCGGTTTTCCAGTTACGGCCTTCGGCTGCCGCCTTCTCCTCCGCGGAGAGGTCATCCCACCAGCCCAACTGCTTCAGAAGCTTCTCGCTGAACTCTGGGTAACCGTCCTGGATTTCAGAACCGACCGGATACGAGCCGTTCGCCAACAGGCTTTCGCCGTTGCGCTCGACACCAAACCGGGCGCGGAAGCACAGGCCGCCGTCGGCGACTGGCATGCTCGGATCGTAGAGGTTCGGCGTTCCCGGGTGACCCATGTCAGCGGTGCCCCAGCAGGGCCACGGCAGACCGTAGTACTCCCCATCGCACGGGCCGCCTTCAGCCTTCAGCGAGGTGACGTTGAAAGTCCCCCAGTTTGCCTGTTGCTTTTTGAGACGCTCCGGGCTCTGGCCGGTGTAACCAATCGTCCACATACCCTTGTTGAACTCGCGGGTGATCTCTTCGATCACTGGCTCGTCGCCTTCCACCTTGATGTTCTTGCACAGTTCATTGGCGAAGCCTAGCTTTTTCGCCATCTTGTACATGATGATGTGATCAGGCAGAGACTCGAACATCGGCTCGATAACTTTATCGCGCCACTGCAGCGAGCGGTTAGATGCGGTAACGGAACCATAGGTTTCGAACTGGGTCGATGCCGGCAACAGATACACGCCATCCGTTCGATCGTGCATAACTGCACTGACTGTCGGATACGGATCGATCACCACCAACAGATCCAGCTTCTCAAACGCTTTCTTCTGCTCAAGACCGCGGGACTGACTGTTCGGCGCATGGCCCCAAAGAACCATAGCGCGGATGTTGTCCTTCTGGCCGATATTGGCCTTGTCTTCAAGCACGCCGTCGATCCATCGAGACACCGGGATACCTGCGGTGTTCATTGGGAACTTCGGCTTTTCGGCAGTGCCTTCGTAAGCGGTCTGGTCGAAACGGCTTTTCACCCATTCGAAGTCAAGATCCCAAACGCGTGACCAGTGCTTCCACGAACCTTCTGCAAGGCCGTAGTAGCCCGGCAGCGAGTGGGACAGGATGCACATGTCGGTCGCGCCCTGGACGTTGTCGTGGCCGCGGAAGATGTTGGTTCCGCCTCCGGCCTTACCCATGTTGCCAAGGGCCAGCTGGAAGTTGCAGTACGCGCGGGTGTTGTTGTTACCGATGGTGTGCTGCGTGCCGCCCATACACCAGATGAAGGTGCTGGGACGGTTGTCCGCCATCATTTTAGCGGCCTGGTACACGAGCTCCTCGCGAACACCAGTCACGTCGTACACCACGTCCGGCGTCCAGTTGGCAACCTCTTTGCGGATCTCATCCATGCCGTACACGCGCTGATGAATGAACTCTTTATCTTCCCAACCGTTCTGGAAGATGTGCCACATCATGCCCCAGATAATCGGGACGTCTGTGCCGGGCCGGATTTTCAGATAAAGATCCGCGTGTGCCGCGGTGCGGGTGAAGCGCGGGTCGATTACGATCAGCGGCGCATTGTTGCGCTCTTTCGCCCGCATCAGGTGCACCAGCGAGACCGGATGCGCCTCGGCAGGGTTACCGCCGATGATCAGCATGGCCTTACTGTTGTGGATATCGTTGTACGAGTTAGTCATCGCACCGTAGCCCCAGGTGTTTGCAACACCGGCGACCGTGGTGGAGTGACAAATACGTGCCTGATGGTCTCCGTTATTCGAACCCCACAGGGCGTAGAACTTGCGGAACAGGTACGACTGCTCGTTGTTGAATTTGGCAGACCCCAGCCAGTAGACCGAGTCCGGGCTGGACTGCTCGCGGATCTTCAGCATCTGGTCGCCAATCTCGTTGACCGCTTCATCCCAGCTGATGCGGACCCACTTACCACCCACCAGCTTGGTCGGGTACTTGAGTCGACGCTCACCGTGTCCGTGTTCGCGGACCGAAGCGCCCTTCGCGCAATGTGCGCCAAGGTTGAAGGGATGATCGAAGGCAGGTTCCTGACCCACCCAGACTCCGTTGTTTACTTCTGCGTTGATGCCGCAGCCCACCGAGCAGTGCGTACATACCGTACGGACTGTTTTGGTGCCGTCGCCGCCCGAGGGGATGGTCGCGGCTTGGGCCTTACGCATCATCGTGGGAGAGATCGCAGCAGCGGCCGCGGCGCCCCCCAGCGTGACTCCTGAACGTTTCAGGAACGTACGACGATCAATCGCGTCACCGGCACCCGCTTTTTTGGGCTGAGCGGCCGGCTCTGTCGCTGTTCTGATCAGTTTCATCTGATTTATTCCTCCGTAGTTCCGGACTCAGTCCGGAAAAGGGTTAACTAGAACTAAATTGCCAGACCTTAAAGCCGGGTCGTCTTGTAATAGTCCCGAATGTGTCCGGACTCCTGGTAGCCAGCGCTGCCTGCTGCCCCGACCGAAACCGATTCGCTCGCGGCTACAGCACTTTCACCCGTCGCCAGGACCGCGGCCCCGCCTGCTGCCGCTGCACCCTTGAGGAATGCGCGTCGACCTACAACGCTTTTTTCCGTTGGTGATTGTTTCTTACTCATGCGTCTTCTTACCTCGCTGTGGAAGAGTTGATTAGGTTCCAACAACGTACATCCGGCTAGACCTCCATATCGAAGTACTGCTTTTCGATTCGAATAAAGGCCTTGCCAAATTCGCCGACCGCCCGATAAAAGCCGCTGTCACGCGCTTTAATCAGATCGTCGAAGAATGCTGTCATCCACGACCCCAGGTGCTGCTCAAAAAATGCTTTTTGGGTGTCGTGGGTAAATTCGTTAGAGGCTGCGCTCATGATGCTCATCACTTCACAAAGCGCGCCGGCATGATCCTCGGGCTCATGCGTTCCCTCTCGTGTTTCAAAGCCGAGTCCTTTGAGATCGGTCCGAAGTTCGGCCAGCGGTTTTTCTTGAAGGAACCCGGTCAGGTACACCGATCCGTACGGCAGTAATTCGCCCCTGCCCAAGCCGATAAACAGATCGTGATATTCCTGAGAAAGTTCAGAGAGATCGCTACCGGCCAACTCAGTTTTTAACTGCGCCCATGGAAGTGCGTCCGAAGTGGGTGCGTCGTCTGTAGCGATCGACGCGATCAGCGCGCGGATCTCCTCGTTACACGGGCGTGCGAGCACTGCCCCGAGAATGGCGTAGACGCCCCCTCGAGCCTGATCTTCCTCAGAAATATTCGCGTCGGTATTTACGGCCACTGCGTTTTTCGCCGGCACTGCTTCCTTATCCTCAGAGGTTTCCTGGATGGAATCTCTATCAGTGTTTTCTTATAAAGAATTCTTATAGAAAGTATAACGAGATTCTTGCGTGAGAGCGGTTTACTTTCAACCATTGAGATTACCTGCTTTTTAATCCTGAAAGAGCGTGCAATGCGCTATCCATCTGGTTGAAAACAGGGCCTTAATTAGAGCCTACTCCGGCGCCTTCCGCTTGAGGACCAAGCTATTCCTTGAACATCTCCTTCACCCGACAGTTTTCGCAGAGCTTCAACTTGCGAATACCCTCCCCTTGGAACATACGGTGGCTCGACAGTTTTTCTTCCATGCGGCTAATCATGCTCTGGGTCGTGAATGGCTTTCCGCAATCAAGACACTTAAATGGCTCTTCTTCGTTCAGAACCCTTCGCGCCATTCGCGCGTTGGTATCGGTCAGCAGTCGCGCGCTCAATCGAATCGCATCTTCCGGGCAAGTGTTTTCGCACAATCCGCATTGCACGCAATTCCATTCAATAAAAGAAAGACATGGCCTCTCTTTGTTATCCAGTAGTGCGCCCGCTGGGCAAACCGCAACACATCCCATGCAAAGCGTGCACTTGGCCGAATCAACTTGCACCTCGCCCATCGGACTGCCTTTTGGCAGAGAGATCTCTGCCGGCGGCTCCTTCGCTTGGCTCACCAAATGATCAATGCTGGCGCGCAGAACAGTGCGCTTCTCTTCCATACCGGCATAGGTCGCAACGCGCAGAGTCGCTGCCTGATCTTCTAGACTTTGCAGCGAATTCGCCCGCTCCATGAGTGGCTCGTCTGCATCCACCACAGCAAGCGCGCTATCCGGCCACCCCAAGCCAGAGAGAATTGCGCTCGTCTCTTTGATCTCGCGGGTCACTTCACTCGAGACGCTCATTGCGGTATCCGCTGAACTGACCAGGGTTACCGATCGCGCACCGTAAGCGAGACAGGAAAGCCAAAGCTCAGGCCCTGCACTTCCGAGCTCCTCAAGCTTCCACGGCAGAATGGATTCAGGCAAAGCCGCGATCGCGCGCGTCATGTCGTGCACGCCGGTTTCCCCGCCAAAGAAGACCACATCCACCGCCGTCTCCGCATGCTCGCGAAAAGACGCGATCGCGCGGCGCAATCGATTTAACTGGTCTGTCCGATTGGGATAGGCATAACTTAACGCGCCCGTAGGACAAGCCGACGCGCAGGAACCCATGCCCTGGCATAGATGCGTCTCGACAGAAATACGTTCACCGATTGAGCTCAGCGCATCTGCCGGACAGACATCGAGACAACGTCGACATCCAACAACACCGCGTGCGCCATGCGCGCAGATGTCGGAGTTATAAAGCACATACCTCGGCTTTTCGAACTGCCCGCGTAGATCGCCAAGTGACTGACAGGCCGCGACCAGCGCCTCGTTATCGCCTTGCGGCGCAAAGTAGCCGGCAGGCAAAACCTCTCGGTTCAATATCGGCTCGCGGGACAAATCGAGAACGACATCCAGGTAGCCATTACCGATACCCATCGACTTTGCTAGATCAATTTCCTCTGAACCGCGGGCGATGGTGAGGGTGAACTTTCCCAAGAAGCCATCGACAGCAATGGGTCGACCAAACACCACCGGGACTT
>RGTL01000059.1 GCA_010025385.1 Gammaproteobacteria bacterium
TAAAAAGAGCCGCGTCTCCCTCAAACAAAATATCAAAGCCGCCTTTGTTAGCGAAACTGATCCAGGTGGCCCGATCGCTCAGGGTGTAGGCATCCATCCCGACGGCCGCATTCAAGGTCGCGCCCATTCCAGAGCCCGTCTCCCGATACCACCGACCGCTTGCGACGGTCGGATCGGTTCCGGCCTGACGCCAAAGCGCAAGCTCTTTTTTATGAGTACCTGAATCATCACCACGAGAGGCAAAAAGAGATTCGCTCTGACTGATCCGCGCTAGCGCGTCGCCGATATCGTTTGCCTTAGCAACCCCAGCGGGATCGGCTCTGGGCCCAATGATGACGAAATCGTTGTACATCAGATCAAACCGCTTGACGCCATATCCCTCCGCCACAAACTTCTCCTCTGCGGCTTTGGCATGGACCAACAGGACATCCCCATCTCCACGAACAGCATTTTTGATGGCCTGCCCTGTTCCGACGGCCACCACATTGACCTTGATACCGGTCTTTTTCTCAAAAATCGGCAAAAGATAATCGTAAAGGCCCGAATTAGCCGTCGAGGTTGTGGACTGCACCACAATCTCGCTCGCCCCGGCGCCACCACTGATCAGCCCGGTCAGCATTAATAAAAGTCCTGCCAGGACACGAGCACGAAACTCAGACATGCTTTTTCCTTCCGTTTTTTTGATTTGAATCCGACTGGGTCACACCGAGGTGCGGAGCGTCTGCCAACCCTCATCGCGCGGTCTAAAAAGCGCAATCAGTAGATTGATTGCGAGGGCGATTAACATAAGAACGATACCCAAGGCCATCGCAAGTTCCAGTTCACCCTTAGACGTTTCAAGCGCAATGGCAGTCGTCATGACTCTAGTCAGGTGATGAATATTGCCCCCGACTATCATGACCGCGCCGACTTCCGAGATTGCCCTTCCAAAACCGGCGAGACAGGTGGTGACTAAACTGAAACGCGCCTCCCACAGAAGCGTCATGACCCGGCTCGATCGTGGCATCACAAGAGAGATGAAATAGTCCGCATACTCTCGGTCAAGCTCCACGATGGTCTGACGCGATAAGGACACCACGATGGGCGTGATCAGCAAAACCTGAGCAATGATCATGGCGGCGGGGGTATACAAAAGTCCCAACACGCCAAGTGGGCCCGCACGAGAGAGCATCAAGTAGACCACGAGCCCCACCACCACGGGCGGCATGCCCATAAACGAGTTCACGATGACCGTTAGAGTAAAACGGCCGCGAAACCGGCCTACGGCAAGGGCGGCGCCCAGGGGCATGCCAATAAGTAACGCAATGCCCACCGCGGTCAGACTCACCCGTAACGATAGGCCCACAATTTCGACCAGCTCTGAATTCAGTGCGAAGATGAGCTCGAAAGCAATTCGAAATGAAGCTGCGATTTCTTGCATAAATATGTTTTTTTTACATCAAACCCAAATTATAAGATCATGCGAGCGTCCGTCAAGAAAACACCGACCTCTGGGTCGGGGCCTCGGTAGCCTTGTCAGTCTATTTTTAAGGGCTTTATGGGAGACAAGATCAGCTTTGGGTCGCGCTTCCAGTCCACCTCGGGCACATCCACATAAAGCTCAATCTCGTTGCCGTCAGGATCCAGTACATAAAGGCTCTGGGTAACGGTGTGATCGGACGCTCCCTTTAACGTGACGCCCGCCGTGCGAACGGCCTCACGCATCGCTCGTAACTCGGCCAGGCTTGAACCCACACAAAAACCCGCATGATAAAAACCCAGACGTGGACCGGGCGGCGGGTGCGGCATCTCACGGGCTTCAATCAGCAACACCTCGTGATGGGTTCGTCCGCTGGTTAACGCGGCTGCCCTAAACGGCAGATCCCCCGCCTTAATCTCATGAAGCCCTAAGAGATCGCGATAAAAAGCCAGAGATCGTTCAAGATCCGCAACATAGAAAACCACGTGTCCAAGATGCGTGACTTTAGGCATCGATTGTTCTCGCGATGAGATCGTGATCTGTGCTCTGGACAATTTCTACGGGCACCAGATCGCCCTCGCTCAGACCATCCGATTCCTCAATAAAAATTACCCCATCGACGTCCGGCGACTCTGCGTAACTGCGAGCGATCACCGTATCGGTCGTAACTTCATCAACCAAAACCGTGCAGCGCGAGCCTACCCGCTGAGCAAGCCGCTCGGCAGATATTTTTGCCTGATGTGCCATGAGTCGATCGAGACGGTGCATCGCCGTTTCCTGATCCACCGCTCCCGGCAGGTCATTGGCTCTCGCACCATCTACTGGGGAGTAGGTAAAGCAGCCCACGCGATCGAGCCTCGCGCTGGTCAGAAACTGAAGCAACTCCTCAAAATCCTCCTCCGTTTCGCCGGGGAACCCGACAATAAACGTGCTGCGGATCGCCATATCGGGGCAGATGCCTCTCCACTTACGAACGCGCTCAAGATTGTCCTCGCCACTGGCCGGACGCTTCATCGACCGGAGCACCCGGGGGCTGGCATGCTGAAACGGGACATCAAGATAAGGCAAAAGCGCCCCTTCAGCCATTAAGTCCACCAGCCGATCCACGTGAGGATAGGGATAAACGTAATGCAGTCGAACCCACAGACCAAGGTTAGAAAGTTCAGTGGCCAGCTGACCGATCTCCGGGCGTAGCGCACGACCGCCCATAAGGTCGCTCTGGCTCTTCAAGTCAATGCCGTAGGCGCTCGTATCCTGCGAGACAACAAGAAGCTCTTTCACTCCGGCTGATCGTAGCTGTCGAGCCTCCGACACGATGTCGCTGGGTGATCGACTGACCAGACGCCCCCGCATGGAAGGGATGATGCAAAACGTGCATTTGTGATTGCAGCCCTCTGAAATTTTAAGGTAGGCGTAGTGCCGAGGGGTCAATTTGACGCCCCCGGGAGGCAACAGATGGTAGAGCGGTGCTTGCGCGGGCGGCGCGGCGTCATGAACCGCTTTTACCACCCCCTCGGTATCTTGCGGGCCGGTGATCGCCAGCAGTTTGGGGAATCTCTCTTTGAGCATGTCCGCGCGCGCACCCAGGCAACCGGTCACGATGACCTGCCCGTTAGCGTCCATGGCGTCGCTAATTACGGTCAGCGATTCTTCAACGGCAGACTCAATAAACCCACAGGTGTTCACGATGACAAGATCTGCTTGCTCATAGCTCTCGCAGAACGCGTATCCGTAGGCCCGCAATTCGGACAGGATGCGCTCGGAATCAACCGTCGCTTTCGCACAACCCAGGCTGACAAAGCCGATGCGGGCAATACTCATGATGACGAATACGGCCCCAGCTTAACCAAGATATTCACGCCGCTTGCCGGTTTTCTGCAGCAAGGTGGTGGCGATCTCTTCGACAGAAATTCCAGAGGTATCGGCCACGATCAGCCCATGATGACGAAACAGGTTTTCGGCCCGTCTGACCTCGATTTGGCATTGCTCCAAGTTTGCATAGCTGCTGTTTGGGCGACGCTTCTCCCGAATCTCGTGAAGCCGTCTGGGGTCAATAGTCAGCCCAATCAGCCGATCTTTGAACGGCTGCAGCAACTTTGGCAGGCCATCGTCTAGAAAGTCATCGTCGGTAAGCGGGTAATTGGCACAGTAAAGCCCAAAATGCATAGCGAGATACACGCAGGTGGGTGTTTTCCCGCTTCTGGACACACCCATCATGATGAGGTCCGCCTGCTCATAGGCGTCCGGATTAACCCCGTCGTCGCAATCCATCGCGTAATGAATGGCATCAATTCTCGAGTTGTAGCGGCTCTGGTCGCCCATCCCGTGGCTGAATCCCGGCTGCCAGCTGGGGGGTAAATTCATTTCCCGGGAAAGCGTGCCCATGAAAGCACCAAACACATCGACCACGAGTGCGTTAACGCCTTCGATACGCTGACGGTATTCCGCGTTAACAAAAGTCATAAACACCACCGGGCGTAGCCCACCGCCGGCTTGGACGGCGTTGATTTGGCTAATCGCGTCATCCAATCTATCATCCGTATCTACGAAAGGCAGGACGGTGGTGTGGAAATGAACCTGGGGAAACTGAGTCAGAAGACTGCGCGCCAACTCCTCTGCGGTCAGTCCCGTACGATCCGACACGATAAAAACTGATCGCTGTTCTAAGTTCATCTTCTGCTGCTGAAAACCCTACCGATACACCCATTGTCGCCGAATACCGATAGTGATTAAAGAGTCGTCCATTCGCTGGTTCAGGGAAATCGGCATGAAAGACGTTTCCGTCGTGGGCGGGAAGAACGCGTCTTTAGGTGAAATGATTGGCCAACTCAGCGATGCCGGGATCCGCGTTCCCGATGGATTTGCTACCACGGCCCACGCGTTCAGAGATTTTCTCGAGCTTGGCGGGCTTGAGTCGCGAATTAACACGCGACTGGCCGCTCTTGATGTAGACGACGTAAAGGCGTTGGCGCAAGCGGGTGCCGACATTCGCTCCTGGATTTTAGCGAACCCACTCCCTGAACCCCTCGAGACCGAGATCCGTCATCACTATGCCGCCCTCGGGGATGAGGTGTCGGTCGCGGTGCGCTCCTCAGCCACTGCCGAGGATCTTCCCGAGGCGTCTTTCGCTGGCCAGCAGGAAAGTTTTCTGAACGTGTGCGGCATCGATAACGTGCTGGCGGCTGTTCACGACGTCTTCGCCTCCTTATTTAACGATCGCGCGATTGCCTATCGCGTGCATCAGGGCTTCACTCATTCAGAGGTTGCGATCTCTGCGGGTATCCAACGGATGGTACGAAGTGACCTGGGCGCCAGTGGTGTTGCCTTTACGCTCGATACCGAGTCGGGCTTTGCCGATGCGGTTTTCATCACCGCCAGTGTTGGTCTTGGCGAGTGCGTCGTGCAGGGGGCGGTCAACCCTGACGAGTTTTATGTTCACAAACCAACGCTCGCCGATGGCCGGCCGGCCATCCTTCGGCGTCACTTGGGTAGCAAGTTAATCAAGATGGTCTATGCCCGACCCGGCGTTACGCCTCCTGTCACGACGGTCGACACATCGATCGAGGAACGCTCGGCTTTTTCGTTAAACGACCTGCAAATAGAGTCTCTTGCTCGCATGGCCATGACGATCGAGCGCCATTACGGCCGGCCAATGGATATCGAATGGGGACTCGACGGCGAAACCAACGATCTGTATATCCTCCAGGCCCGGCCAGAGACCGTCCAGAGTCGCTCTGGTCATCAGGTGCTCGAACGCTACCGCATGAGAGAAACCGGTCCGATCTTATGTGAGGGCAGGAGTATTGGCAGTCGAATCGGCTCGGGCGTGGTCCGGCTGGTTCCCTCCGTAAAGGATCTCGACAAGGTGCAGCCTGGCGATATTCTGGTAACCGACATGACCGATCCCGACTGGGAGCCAGTCATGAAACGCTCCGGCGCCATCGTCACCAACCGCGGGGGCCGGACCTGCCATGCGGCCATCATTGCCCGAGAACTGGGTATTCCAGCAGTCGTCGGTTGCGGTAAGGCCACCTCAGCACTCGTTGAGGGCAGTCCCGTAACGGTCTCCTGTGCGGAAGGCGATACCGGTCGCGTCTATCAGGGACTTCTTGATTTTGAGGTTGAGCAAATTGACCTCGCCAACATGCCGGAACTGCCGTTCAAGATCACCATGAATATCGGCAACCCGGAGCGTGCGTTTGATTTCCAGGCCTTGCCTAACGCAGGCGTCGGTTTGGCACGACTTGAGTTCATCATCAACACCACGATTGGCGTCCACCCCAAAGCCCTGCTCTCATTTGATCGACTGGAGCCCGATCTCAAACGACAGGTGCGTGATGCCATGACCGGCTACGCGGGGCCGGTCGATTTCTATGTCAAGAAACTCGCAGAGGGTGTGGCTCACATCGGGGCCGCCTTTCATCCCAAACCCGTCATCGTCCGCCTCTCTGATTTCAAGTCAAACGAATACGCGAACATGATTGGCGGCAAGGAGTTCGAGCCGCATGAAGATAATCCGATGCTGGGTTTTCGCGGTGCCTCCCGATATCTAAGCCCCAGTTTTCAGGATTGTTTTGAACTGGAGTGTCGGGCGATCAAGTATGTCCGGGATGAGATGGGGTTTACGAACATCTGGCTTATGGTGCCATTTGTTCGAACCCTAAACGAAGCACGCGATGTGACCGCTCTTCTCACGAAGAACGGACTGACCCGCGATGAAAACGACCTTAAGATCATCATGATGTGCGAGATCCCCTCGAACGCCATACTGGCTGATGCCTTCCTGGAGTATTTCGATGGGTTCTCTATTGGCTCCAATGACCTGACCCAGCTGACGCTTGGACTCGATCGCGACTCGGGCGATATTGCGCACCTGTTTGACGAGCGCGACGAGGCAGTCAAGGCGATGCTGCACAATGCCATCTCCGCCTGCCGAAAAGCGGGCAAATATGTCGGAATATGCGGCCAGGGACCCAGCGACCATCCGGATCTCGCCCGCTGGTTGATGGACGAAGGGATCGAGAGCGTATCGCTGAATCCGGACAGTGTCCTGCCGACCTGGCTCTACCTCGCCGGTCAGAAGGTCTAGCGTATTCGGATCAGGCGGCAGCGCGGCTCGCGCGCTTGCGCTCGTGCTCCAAAAGCCACTTCTTGCGGATGCGAATGGTCTTGGGCGTGACTTCCACCAGCTCGTCTTCGTTTATGAATTCGAGCGCGTACTCAAGCGTTGTCACCACCGGCGGCGTGAGCAGAATATTTTCGTCACTGCCCGCCGCTCGGATATTGGTCAGCTGCTTGGCCTTTAACGGGTTAACGGTTAGATCATTAGACCGTGAGTGGATACCCACCACCATGCCCTCGTAAACCTCGGCACCATGCCCAATAAATAACCGACCTCGCTCCTGCAGGTTGAACAAGGCATAAGCCAGCGCTTTCCCGCTCGCCATGGCAATCAGCACGCCGTTATTGCGTTCACCGAGGTGCCCAGGGATCCGAGGTCCATAATGATCAAACGCGTGGTACATCAGACCCGTTCCCGAACTGATAGTGAGAAATTCCGAGCGAAATCCGATCAGACCGCGACTGGGCACGACGTAATCCAGCCGAACCCGTCCGCGCCCATCCGGCAGGATATCGCGAAGCTCTGCACGTCTTTCTCCCAGGCGCTCCATCACGCGGCCCTGGTACTCGTCCTCAACGTCAATCGTCAGGGTTTCGAAAGGCTCCAGTACCTCGCCGGCTTCTTCGCGCATGATCACTTCCGGCCGCGAAATGGCAAGCTCATAGCCCTCGCGTCGCATATTCTCGATCAAAACAGACAGGTGCAGTTCGCCCCGTCCGGACACACGAAACTTATCCGGATCTTCCATGGGCTCGACCCGAAGGGCGACGTTATGAATTAACTCCCGCTCGAGTCGTTCCTTGAGATTTCGGCTAGTGACATATTTGCCTTCGCGACCCGCGAAGGGCGAGTCATTCACCTGAAACGTCATGCTCAGGGTAGGCTGATCCACGGTGAGCGGCTCAAGCGACTCAATAGCCTGCGGATCGCAGAGCGTATCCGATATTCCGAGCGGCTCAATACCGGTGATGGCAACAATATCGCCGGCGCAGGCGCTTTCGACCTCTACCCGCTCGAGGCCGTGAAAACCGAGAATCTGAAGAATCCGACCGCGACGGACCTGTCCATCGGGTGTGGCCACGCTGACGGCTTCGTTACGAGAGACTTTACCCCGCTGGATCCGACCAATCCCAATGACGCCGACGTACGGTGAGTAATCCAGCGCGCTGATTCTCATCTGAAACGTCCCTTCGGGATTGACCGGAGGCTCGGGGGCGTGCGTCACAATGGCCTTAAACAGGGCATCCATGGTGGTCTGCGACGTCTCTGATGTTTCCGATGCCCAGCCCTGCAGGGCCGACGCGTAAATCACAGGAAAGTCGAGCTGCTCATCGGACGCGCCGAGACGATCAAACAAATCAAAGGTTTGGTCCACCGCCCATTCCGGACGCGCGCCATGTCTATCAACTTTGTTGATAACGACGATAGGCCGCAGACCATGACTTAACGCTTTTTGGGTAACGAATCGCGTCTGCGGCATAGGTCCTTCGACCGCGTCTACCAGAAGCAAAACTGAATCGACCATCGATAACACGCGCTCGACCTCTCCTCCGAAGTCCGCGTGCCCGGGCGTGTCGACAATATTGATACGCCAATCCTGCCATTGAATGGCGGTGTTCTTGGCCAGAATCGTAATCCCACGCTCCCGCTCAAGGGCATTGGAGTCCATGACTCTTTCAGCAATCTCACCGTGCGAGCTCAATGTGCCTGATTGCTTGAGAAGTTCATCTACCAACGTGGTTTTGCCATGATCCACGTGAGCAATAATCGCGATGTTGCGAAGTCTGGCGATAGCCGAATGCATACCAAAATCCTGATGAGAGGGGGTTCGCGCTGGACAGCGCGGGGCGAATTATAGTGGCCCTTCGCCTTCGGATGTCGGCTAGGGGTGAAAAAAGCCTATCGCAGTGTCGCTTCTGCCGCGCTATCCTGACCCTGAATCCGCTCACGATAGAAAAGATAGATTCCAGAGCCCACAATCAGCAGCATCCCGACGCCGTCATGAGCGGAGGGCACTTCCCCAAAGACAATGAACCCAAGGATCAGAACGGCGGCGAGCCCGCTGTATTCATAGGGGGAAATCACCGCAGGATCCGCGATCCGATACCCGCCCGTTAACAGAATGAACGCGCTCGTTCCCACGACCGCGACGGCTAGAAGGTACAGATTAATAGACAGGATATCCAGACGCCAGGGGTGCGACACAAACTCAATGCCGCCGATGCCCCAGTCGGCAATGCTGCCATCGCCGTAGAAAATACCCGTTATTCCCGCCAGCGTGGCCGTGACAATGTACATCACAATAATCTGCTGATAGACCGTGTCTTTTTCTGCGGTGGTTTTTGCGATCATCATTGATATGGCGTAGGTGAATGCCACACCAACCGGCAACAGATAGAGCCAGTCAAATTCTCCCGCTTCAGGCTGCGCAATGATCACGACGCCCGAAAACCCGACCAGCATAGCCAGCCAACGGCGCAGACCGACGGAGCTGCCGAAAATATAAATCGACATCATGGTAATAAAGAAAGGGCTGACCAGAAACAAAACCGTCGCATTAGCAATAGGAATCTTTGACTGGGTG
>RGTL01000060.1 GCA_010025385.1 Gammaproteobacteria bacterium
CATTAGAGGCGGGTCGTTCGATAGTGCTCGCGATCAATAAATGGGATGGGCTGGATCGGTCCGAGAAGAACAAGCTGCGTCGTGAATTGGATCGACGATTTGACTTTCTTCCTGAACATCAACGGGTATTTATATCAGCCAAGTATGGTTCCGGGATCGGTGAGCTCCTCAAGGCGCTTCGGCTGACGATGGCGAGCGCGATGCGCGAGATGGGCACCGGAGAGCTCAACCGCGTGGTAAGCCGGGCGATCGAGCATCATAGTCCGCCGATGACCAATAATCGCCCCATCAAACCCAAGTACGCGCATCAGGGTGGGCGCAATCCACCCATCGTCGTGCTACACGGAAACTCCCTCGATAAGTTGCCCGCGAGCTATCTTAAGTATCTGGCTCGGTCTGTCGCCAAAGGCTTCAAGATGACCGGAACCCAAGTGCGATTCGAGTTGCGAAAGAGCGCCAACCCGTACGATCCTGATGCGGCTCGCCGATCCCGACGTTAGAGCGGCGTTCAGGTCGCCTTTTTGAGTTTTTCAATTCGGGCCACGGCACCGCCTCGCGCAAATTGGGCAGTAACGGCTTGCCCGGGCTTGAGCTGCTCAGCCGATCGGACAATCGATCCATCCTGATCCGTCGTGATGATGGCAAATCCTCGTCCCAGCGTGGCCGAAGGACTGAGCGCGTTTAGTTTCTCGTTAAGCTGCCCCATCTGCCACAGGGCGGTCCGTAATCGCAGTGTGAGTTGGCGTTTAATCTCGTGTTTACACCGGTCCAGTCCCTGCGATAGCAGATCGATTTTTTGTAGTGGCGAGCAATAGGTGAGTCGCAGGAGCGTATGGTTTAGTTCCGAATGGCTCCGGCTCAGCTGGTTGAGCTGTTGATCGCACAACTTCTGGCGACAGTTGCGAATTCGCTCGACTTGTTGCTGGAGTCGCTCCCGGGGGTGACGTAGTCGCCGGGCGGTTGAGTCAATTCGCTGCGCGTCTACGCGAAAACGATAGCCCATCGCTTCATGCATCTGATCCCGCAGAGCCGATAGGGTGCGGAAAATCTCGGCAGTATCCGGTGTTACTGCCTCGGCCGCTGCGGTAGGCGTTGCGGCTCTGTGGTCAGCTGCGTAGTCAGCGAGCGTGACATCGGTTTCATGACCGACGCCGACCACAACGGGAATTTTTGATCGGTGAACCGCACGGGCGACCATCTCCTCATTAAAAGCCCAAAGATCCTCGAGCGACCCACCTCCGCGGGCAAGAATCAATACGTCGCAGCGTTGTTCGTTGTTGGCTTTATCGAGCGCATCAGCGATTTGTTGGCAGGCTGATTCGCCCTGCACCATCACAGGGTAGCGCACCACATCGGCAAGAGGAAAGCGCCTCGCTAGGGTAACGGTTATATCGTGTAGTGCTGCGCCGCTGGGTGACGTAATGAGGCCAATACACTGAGGCATCCCCGGCAGTGCTTTGCGACGCTTTGGATCAAACAAGCCCTGCTGTGCAAGCTTTGCTTTCAAGAGCTCAAAGCGCCTTCGAAGTTCACCCTCGCCCGCGGGTTCAATGTAGTCAACGATAAGCTGAAAGTCGCCCCGCGGCTCATAAATGGATGCCGAACCGCTCAGAAGAACCGCGTCGCCATTTTTGAGTTGACCGTTGCGATTGCTGCGACGATTGCGGAACATCGCGCACCGCACCTGGGCGTTTTTATCCTTTAATGAAAAGTAGATATGGCCCGAGGCGGGTGTGGCGAGGTTGGAGATTTCGCCCGTCAGCCAAACGTTATCGAACTCTGACTCGACCAGTCTGCGGGCTTGCTCGGTAAATTCGCTGACTTGATAAATAACCCGCGTCATATGTTTTATTTGACCACTGTCGATCGTGAGAGGTCCATAAAAAAACCGGGCGATTGCCCGGTTTTTTTACCAGTAGCACTAACCCTCGATCAATAATACGGCGCCGCGCCTTGTTGTGCTTGCGCCTGTGCGATGCCGGTTTTTGAAGCCCAGGATACCTTTTGTGCTATGCGGATAGCCTCAGCTTCGTCGCCACCCTCCAGCTTGGCTTTAGCCGTTTTGACAAGCTTGCTTAGAGGGACTGCTGCGCCGCCCGTTGCGGGGTCCAGCACTCGCCACTCGGCGCCCGCCTTTTGTGCGGCTTTGAGGTCGGCTTCGGCCTGGGTGATAGCGTCTTCCCCCGCGCCTGCATAGGCAGTCGACAGCAAAAAAGCGGCGCCAAGACCGATGATCGCGCCCGCGCGTTTCATTAATTTCATTACGTGTGTTCCTCCGAATCTTCTCGTTTGCCCGGATTTCGCTCCGACAGGCATTGCCCCCATGGGCCAAACTACAAGTTTACCGAGCGCGAGTCAAACCGTATAATTCGTCGATGGAGCATCCAGATCTTGCCCTGACCTTTGACGATGTCCTGCTGGTGCCGGCGTTGTCCGATGTTCTTCCTCATGAGGTGGATCTCACCACTGCCTTTTCTCGAAAAATATCGCTGAATATCCCGCTTGTTTCGGCGGCGATGGATACCGTGACGGAGGCCAGAGCGGCGATTTGTCTGGCTCAGGCGGGCGGGATTGGGGTTGTGCACCGCAACATGACCCCGGCCGAGCAGGCCACCCAGGTCAGTCTGGTCAAAAAATACGAAAGCGGGATCATCCTGGATCCCGTCTGTGTGTCGACATCGGCCACCGTGGCGGAAGTGCTCGCCCTCACCCGAGAAAATAATTTCTCCGGCGTACCCGTGCTCGACGAAGCGGGCAAGCTTACTGGGATCGTGACGAGTCGCGATCTTCGCTTCGAAACGCGCTTTGATCAGCCTGTCACGGCAGTGATGACGCCACGCGAGCGTCTGGTCACGGCGCTGGAAGGCGCGAGCCGCGAGACGGTCCGGGCGCTTCTTCACGAGCATCGCATCGAGAAGGTGCTGCTCGTCGACGACGCGTTTAATCTCAAAGGATTGGTCACGGTCAAAGATATTCAAAAACAGACGGAGTTCCCTCTGGCTTGCAAGGATCCTCAGGGTCGTCTTCGGGTGGCGGCCGCTGTCGGCACGGGAAAAGATTCCGAGGAGCGATGCGATCGACTGGCGAAGGCCGGTGTCGACGCGATCGTCGTGGATACTGCGCACGGTCACTCGAGAGGCGTCCTTGATCGGGTTCGCGCCGTAAAAATGGCACACCCTGAGGTCGAGGTCATAGCCGGAAATATCGCGACGGCAGACGCCGCCCGTGCGCTGGTTGAGGCCGGCGCCGATGGCGTAAAGGTAGGTATTGGTCCAGGATCTATTTGCACGACCCGAGTCGTGGCTGGCGTTGGTGTTCCTCAGATCACTGCGGTCGCTGATGTTGCTGCTGCGCTTCGGAGCGAGTCTGTCCCGGTTATTGCAGATGGAGGCATTCGCTTCTCGGGCGATATCGCAAAAGCCATCGCGGCTGGGGCGAATGCGGTCATGGTTGGCGGTCTTTTCGCGGGTACCGATGAGGCTCCGGGAGAGATCGAGCTCTTTCAGGGCCGGTCGTACAAAAGCTATCGCGGAATGGGGTCGCTCGGCGCGATGCAGGAAGGGTCAAAGGATCGGTACTTTCAGGAAGGTCAGGATGACCCGGGCAAGTTGGTGCCCGAGGGGATAGAGGGCCGAGTGCCTTTCAAGGGCCCTATGGCACAGATCATTCATCAGCTTACCGGTGGGCTGCGGGCGAGCATGGGGTATACCGGATGCGTCACAATCGGCGACATGCGTACGAAGTGCCGTTTCGTTCAGATTACCCATTCCGGTTATGCCGAGAGCCATGTCCACGATGTCACGGTGGTAAAGGAAGCGCCTAACTACCAGCGCGGTTCCTGACGAGGTTTCCCTCGAGAAACAGCGATCCATGCCAGCTGATCCGCACGCCGACCGCATCCTGATTCTCGATTTCGGTTCGCAGTACAGCCAGTTGATTGCTCGGCGTGTTCGCGAAGCCAACGTCTATTCCGAATTGCTGCCGTGGGATGTCGATCCTTCGGTGATTCGCAGTTTCGGTGCAAAAGGCATCATTCTTTCGGGCGGACCGGAGAGCGTTCATGAGCACGATTCCCCGCGCGCTCCCGACTGTGTTTTTGGGCTCGGTGTGCCGGTGCTGGGTATCTGCTATGGCATGCAGACGATGGCGGAGCAGTTAGGAGGCGAGGTCGCGCCAGCGACACACCGTGAGTACGGATATGCCCGGGTTCGTGCCAGAGGTCACAGCGCATTGCTTCGGGATATCGAAGATCACCGAACCGAAGAAGGGTACGGTCTTCTGGACGTCTGGATGAGTCACGGCGATCGGGTTGAGGCTCTCCCGAGCGGTTTCAAGGTTATTGCTTCCACAACGAGTGCGCCGCTGGCAGGAATGGCCGATGAGCACCGGCGCTTTTACGGGCTTCAGTTTCATCCTGAAGTAACCCATACCACCCAGGGCAAAGCGGTCCTGGATCGGTTTGTGCACGGTATCTGCGGTTGTAATTCAGATTGGACGTCTGATCAGATTATCGAACGTGCTGTCGCTGAGGCGAGAGGCAAGGTGGGGACGGATGACGTCCTGCTCGGACTGTCGGGCGGTGTGGATTCTTCGGTGGTCGCCGCTCTTTTACATCAAGCTATTGGTGATCAGCTCACGTGTGTGTTCGTTGATACGGGACTGCTCCGCCTAAACGAGGGCGATGAGGTCATGCAGACCTTTGCCGAGAACATGGGCGTAAAGGTGATTCGCGTAAATGCGGAGGAGCGATTCCTTGAAGGTTTAAAAGACGTCTTTGATCCGGAAGAGAAGCGGAAAATCATCGGGCGAATCTTTATCGATGTATTCAATGAGGAATCCGACAAACTGACGAACGTGAGATGGCTCGCGCAAGGCACGATCTATCCTGATGTGATTGAGTCAGCCGGTACCCATTCTGGGAAAGCCAAGGTAATCAAGTCTCATCATAATGTGGGTGGTCTTCCTGATGATATGAAACTCGGTTTGGTCGAGCCCCTTCGGGATCTATTCAAGGACGAGGTTCGAACGATCGGGTTAAAGCTCGGGCTGCCTGCAGATATGATCCATCGGCATCCTTTTCCGGGTCCGGGCCTGGGGGTGAGAATCCTCGGCGAGGTGCCCGTTGGGCGCATTTGCCGTACGACTTTCTTGACGAAGTGAGCCGAAAGATCATCAATCAGATATCCGGGATATCCCGTGTGGTGTACGACATCTCCGGAAAGCCGCCCGCTACTATCGAGTGGGAGTAGCTTCACCTCGCCTCCGGTGCCGGTAGATCGCAATCTCAGAGAAAAAGAGGCCGTGAGTCAGTCTTTCACAACCGTAAGTATTCTGGGGGCGGGCCCGGCCGGGCTGTATGCTGCGATCCTGTTGCGTAAGGGGTTCCCCGACGCTTCTGTTGTGGTGCACGAGCGCAATCCTCAACGAGCTACGTTTGGCTTCGGTGTCGTTTTCTCGGATCGGGCACTTGATTTCATGCAGTCCGACGTTCCGGAGCTACTCGATCTCATCCGGCCTGATATGCAGCAATGGTCGGATATGCAACTGTCGTTGCCGACACGCGACGTGAAACTTGATGGGGTGGGTTTTAGTGCGGTAGGTCGGATGCAGTTGCTCAGTCGACTTGAGCAGTACGCGGTCTCCCTCGGCGTAAAGATCAAATACGAGTCGGAGATATCAGATATCGGCGAGCTACGAACGGATCTCATCATTGGGGCGGACGGGATACAGTCGCGCGTAAGGGATTCAGACATAGAAACGTTCCAACCCGCGCTTTCCTATTTTAATAACCATTTTGCGTGGTTTGGTGTAGCACTCCCCTTTGAAACGCTGACCCAGACTTTCATCGAGACTAACCTGGGTCCGATGAATGCCCATCATTACCGTTACTCGTCCTCAATGAGCACGTTTATTGTGGAGTGCGAGCCTCGAACGTGGAAAGCGTATGGTTTTGACGGTATGGACGAGCGACAAAGTGCGGATACCTGTGGTGCACTTTTCGCCAACACCTTAAAAAACACCCCCTTGATTACGAACCACTCGCACTGGCGACGATTTCCGCGGCTCTGGTGTAAGCGTTGGGTTTCGGGAAATAGAGTGCTGCTGGGAGACGCGGCTCACAGCGCGCATTTTTCTATCGGTTCCGGCACGCGATTGGCGATGGAAGATGCGATCGCTCTGGTTCGTGCAATAAGAGAGGAAAAAGATCTGCCCTCGGGCCTCGCGGCATACGAGCGGAACCGACAGCCGATTGCAGAAAAAATCACGAATGCGGCAAATCGGTCGGCCGAGTGGTATGACGCTTTTGCTGAAAAAATGAAAATGCCACCGCTTGATTTCGCTAAAGATTATTTGATGCGGTCGGGGCGAATTGACCTGCCACAGCTTCGTAAAATGGCACCCCAATTTATGGCGGAGTATGACCATCGTGCCAGGTAGCGCGATCACAGACCCGGTATCCCTTGATGCGCCAGGGACTCAACAAATTGCTTTTGATCGAGCCCGCCATGCCAATTGTTCAGAGATTCTTTGGCAGAACCTCGAAAGGAATCCGAATGCGATTGCTATAACCGGACCCTCAGGCGCGGTCACCTATAAGGAGCTTATTCAGAGCGCTTCTCGCTGGGGAAACGCACTTAAAGACTTTGGTCTTAAGCGTGGTGAGCGAGTCATTCTGTTTCTTGATGACACACCTTTTTATCCTGCCGTGTTTTTCGGGGCAGTACGCGCCGGATTTGTACCGGTGTTGCTGAACACGCAGTCTCCGAGAGATACATTAGCCTACTACTTGCGGGATTCACAGGCTCGAGTTGCTGTATGCGATCACACCCTAAGCGAAATGTTTGATGCGGATCTGTTACGCGGAAGCGCTATTGAGGCCGTTGTGGTGGTTGGGGATGAGTCGACACTGCCTCTGCACCATACAGTTGACGCGTTTTTATCTGACGCAACGGCCGTACTCGGTTGCGCGGATACGGGTCCTGAAGACATGGCTTTTTGGATGTATTCATCCGGCACCACGGGCCGGCCTAAGGGCATCGTGCACCTTCATCACGATATGGCGTACACACAGCTTTCCTATGGCGAGCGGGTGCTTGGTATCCGTCCTGAGGATATCTGCTTTTCGGTGCCGAAGATTTTCTTTGCCTACGGATTTGGAAATTCTCTGACCTTTCCATTTTCGGTTGGGGCTACATCCGTACTGCTACCGGGACGACCCAATCCCTCACTAATTTTTGATGCGATCGAAAAATTCAGGCCAACGTTGTTTTTTGGTTTGCCGACGCTTTATACGGCGCTTGCAGCCTCTCCTGAGGCTAAAACGCGTGACTTACGTTCAATCCGCCGGTCTATCTCGGCTGCGGAGACTCTGAGTCAGGAGATTTATGAAGCCTGGAAGTCGCTAACCGGTCACGGCCCAACCGAAGGGTTGGGATCAACGGAGCTTCTACATATTTATCTCTCGAATAGCCATGATGATCAAAGGATTGGGGCGGCGGGACAGGCGGTCCCGGGTTATGAAATTCAATTGGTTACGCCGGATGGACAGCCGGTCGGCGAGGGCGAGGATGGCGTCATGATGGTGAGGGGCGACTCCTCCGCGCCTTGCTACTGGCAACAGCCAGAAAAGACAGTGGAGACGATGCGCGGGGAGTGGATTTACACCGGAGATCGATTCGTTCGTCGGGAAGGGTTTTACTATTTTCAAGGTAGAGCGGACGACCTGATAAAAGTCTCTGGGCAATGGGTATGGCCGCTGGAGGTCGAGAGGTGCTTAAACGAGCACCCGACGGTACTGGAATGCGCGGTCCTGGCCCATAAACTTCAGGACGAGCGAGTGGTTTTGCGAGCGGTCGTGGTGCTTCGTGGCGAAAATAAGCCCAATGAAACGACGACAAAGATGTTGCAGGCGTTCGTTCGTGATGAGCTAATGCCGTTCAAAGCGCCGCGGTTGGTTGAATACCGAGATATGCTTCCTAAGACAGGTACGGGTAAGATTGATCGCCAAGCCCTTCTGAAAGAGTAATTTCATGAGTTCCTCCTCCAATAGCAGCGAACGGAAACGGCTTTACGATGATATGGCCCCGCTCCATTTAACGCCGTTATGGGAGGTTCTGCATGCGCTGGTGCCGCCCCAGCCGACCTCCAAGGCCCAAGCAGCGCTGTGGCGCTACGACGAGCTGCGTCCTTATCTCCTGCGTTCTGGCGAAGTCATATCAGCGGAGGAGGCTGTAAGAAGGGTACTGATTCTTGAAAATCCCGGCCTCACGGGTCAGTCGCGAATTACGCCCTCCCTATATGCAGGTTTACAGTTGATTCTTCCGGGAGAGATCGCCCCCAGTCATCGGCATACGCAAACTGCGTTACGTTTCGTGGTGGAGGGCCAGGGGGCGTATACAGCAGTCGAGGGGGAGCGGGCGACAATGTCGGAAGGCGATTTCATCATCACGCCGAACTGGGGTTGGCATGATCATGGCAGTGATGTGGCTGAGCCTGTGGTCTGGTTGGACGGGCTCGATATCCCGATGCTTCAGTTCTTTGAGGCCGGATTCGCAGAAAATGGAGATGCGTCGCGCCAGGCCGTAGTGCACGCAGAGGGCAGATCAGGAGCCAGATGGGGACACAATCTAGCACCGCTTCGGGAGACGTTGCGCGACGGCAATGCCTCCCCCATATTCAGTTACCCGTATTCGCGCAGCCGCGAATCGCTCGACTACCTCGAGCGACACGAGCCATTGGATCTTTGGGATGGTTTTAAGCTTCGTTACATCAATCCCGCGACGGGCGGTTGGCCGATGCCCACGATGGGCACTTTTCTCCAACGTCTTCCGCGCGGCTTTGACGGCGCCCCCTGGCGACAAACTGACGGTGCGGTATTTAGCG
>RGTL01000007.1 GCA_010025385.1 Gammaproteobacteria bacterium
CTTTTTCGCGATAAACCGCGACGGTGACCTGCCAATGGGCCTTCCGCATAGCGGGCTGCAGGTTTTTGAGTACATGGGAGTCACAACTCAGATCGGTCAGGCCCCACTCAAATTCAAGCTCCTCGATCAAGCGCCGCAAATCCGAGACGGGTTCGTGCATATTGGGCTCGGACACCTCGACGACATGAAGGCGCACCAGCGGATTGACCGACAGGTCATGAACCTCGGTGCGTTTACGCACGACCTGCCTATGAACCTGACTTTCCGGGGGCACATCGATCACGGCATCGCCGATCAACTTGGCCGAGCATCCCAGCCGCCGACCCGCCGCCAGGCCTTCGGTCTTGTCAAATTCGATCTCGTTTCCCCCAAACGCGGACAAGCTATCCGATCGGGATTCGATTCCGTGCTTTGGAAACGATCCTTCGCTGAGACGGACCTGACAACGACCGCAAATGGCTCGACCCCCGCAGACGGAATCCAGATCCACACCGAGATCTCGGGCCGCCTGAAGCACGGTTGTGCCATGAGGCACCCGACCGCGACGGCCAGAGGGCGTGAATACAACAAGAAGATCCTGTGGCATATCCAGATTATCCAAAAAAGCGACGGTGGATGTTAATCAGACGAGCCTGGACACGTCGGCTCGTCAGGATGCACAGCGTAATAATCTGAGGCGTCCGAAAAAAATATATGCGCCTGTGTTTTTAATCCAGTTGGTGAATCGAGCGCACCAGCCGCGATCGATAGCGTCTGTTTGTCCTCGTGACTCCAGAACAGACTTGAGCCACACCGCGCACAAAACCCCCGTCGCGCACGATCGGAGGATGAGAACCAGCGCAGCGTGTCTTGCGCCGCGAATCGCACGCCATCGCGATCGGCTGCGGTCGCGGCCCAAAGGTGACCGCTCATCCGTCGGCATTGCCCGCAATGACACACCAGAACCGGCCGCAAAGGCCCTTCTACCGTGAACCGGATATCCCCACACAAACATCGCCCGGAGAGGGGTTTCTCAGACACCGCGCGCCCTTCGACGCCCGCCGCGGCGCCCATCTCGCGCGCTGACCTGACCCTCTGCAGGAGGTTGCCGGAACTTTGAGATCCAACGAAGGCAATCCGGATCGTGCCCCATCATGACATCGGCGCCCATGACCGCCTGCATGACCTCCATGTGCAGCGGGCTGGTAATAGCGGAGGTCATGCCTGCCCCAATCGCCATGGTCAGAAAAGCGGCATTCAGTCCGTTACGATTCGGTAGGCCAAAGCTTACGTTTGATGCACCGCATGTGCTGTTCACCTTTAGCTCGTCACGAAGTCTGGTGAGGATGTGCATCACCTGCTGGCCGGCGTTGTTCAACGCGCCAATTGGCATAACCAGCGGATCGACCACCACGTCGGAAGCCGGAATCCCATGATCCGCTGCACGTTCTACGATTTTCTTGGCCACCGCAAATCGGACATTCGGATCCTCTGAGATCCCTGTCTCATCGTTTGATATGGCCACGACCGCTGCGCCATACTTTTTTACCAGAGGCAGAACCTGCTCAAGTCTCTCCTCCTCGCCGGTTACCGAATTAACTAGCGCCTTACCCTGATAAACCGAAAGCCCCGACTCCAGCGCCGCCACGATAGACGAATCAATGGACAACGGCACATCTGTTAGCGACTGGACCAGTTTCACGCAGTCCGCCAAAATTGCCGGCTCGTCCGCCAGCGGAATGCCGGCGTTCACGTCCAGCATATGGGCTCCCGCCGCCACCTGGGCCAAGGCATCGGCTTGCACCCGGCTGTAATCCCCAACCTTCATCTCGTCTGCGAGAATCTTGCGGCCGGTCGGGTTAATCCGTTCTCCAATAATGCAAAACGGCTGATCGAATCCAATTCGGACTTCTTTTCTTGCTGAACTGACAACAGTGACGGTCACCGGCTGATCCCCTTTAAATGTGATCTGTTTTCATTCCTGGATACCATGGCTTTCGGCCATCCAGAACCCCTGATGCTGAAATAATCTCCGGCACGCGCTCCTCCTGTCGATAGGCCATAACGTGCACCCCATGGACACCATTCATCTCTTTAACGGCCTGAATCATCTCAACACATATTCTGATGCCCTCTTCCCGCTGATCTTTTGCCCCGAGTAATCTGCGGATAATGGCGTCCGGAATATGCACCCCGGGAACATTATCTCGGATCCAGGCCGCTGTTTTTGCAGAAGGCATTGGGCCGACGCCAATCAGAATATAGCAACGCTCCGTTAAACCTAGATCCCGAACCCGCTCCATATAGGCTTGAAGCAAGTCCAAATCAAAACAATACTGCGTCTGAACAAACTGCGCGCCGGCTTCGATCTTCTTCTGTAACCGCAACGGTCGATAATCCAGAGGCGGGCCAAATGGATTTGCTGCGGCGCCCAAAAACACCTGGGGCGGACTGGTTAATTTTCGACCGCTAAGAAACTGGCGATCGTCACGCATGGATGAGACCATCTGGAGCAGGCTCATGCAATCCAGATCAAACACCGGCTTGGCATCAGGCTGATCACCCGCTTGCACTCCGTCACCCGTGAGGCAGAGAATGTTCGCCACCCCCATGGCCGCTGCGCCCAGCACATCGCCTTGTATCGCAATACGGTTTTTGTCACGGCAGGAGACCTGCATCACCATCGCATAGCCGCGGCGCGTCAACAGAGAGCAGACCCCGACGCTTGACATATGGCAATTGGCTCCCGACCCATCCGTCGCGTTGATCGCATCGACGTAGCCATCAAAAACCGCCGCACGCTGATAGACCTCTTCGGCGTCAGCGGAGTCTGGCGGCGCGATTTCTGCCGTGACGGCGAAATGGCCCGCCCGAAGCACTCGCTCAAGGCGCCCTCCGGAGCTGTGTCCCTCCAGCACCGGCAGGAGCCGGCTCAGATCCTGAATGGTGTTATCCATCGGAAGAACCCTCGGATGAGAAAAAACGCTCGTCGCGCTTGCGACGAATTTCACGCAGCCATGAGGAACGTCCTCGATACTGCTGTGCGACCGGCGGCTGGACCAGCTGAATCTTCTCGCTGCCGCGCATGCGTTGTGACCCTTCCCAGGCTTCGACCCATACGCATCGCATGTCCGGTTTGACCTCGCAATAGCCGTGCTGCCGCACGCCGCCGCACGGACCATTACGAAGCTCTTTCGGGCAGTTCATCGGGCAGGCCATTCCTGTCTGACTCAGCACGCAATTACCGCACATCTTGCAATCAAACATGGTTTCCTTAACGAACTGCTCTGTCACCCGTATGGGCTTTTCGATACGGTCGTATCCAAGCCAGAGCCACATCGGATGCAAAAACAGCAATACTCCTTCAAAGCGCTGGTATAGCCATTCAAGTTTCCGCGCATGGCGGACGGACCAGCGTCTGATGGCGTACATAGCAGGGGTGTCTCGAGTATCTGCTTATTCGGTGCCAGGGCTTTTTGAGCCCTTGGCCCGAATTAATGCCAACAGATCGTCATCCGAGAAGGAGCGTTCGAGATGATCCGCATGTGCTTGAACGGCGGCTTCCAGATCGGCATCGTCACAGGCGACCGTCTCCCGCCGCCACTCACTCATATATGCATCCGATGAGCCCTTACCCGCACGCATAGCCGCCCGGTCAATGGCATCCTGAAATCGCTCGCTCAGGAGCACCTTGCGGGTATCGCGACCTTGTCGAGTCATGACTTGCGAGGGAATATCGCGCCAATATACCGTAATCAATTTAGCCACTTTGGAATCTCCTCCGACTGGGCGGCAGGTTTAGGACGCCAGCTGATCAGCAAAGGCGTTCAGCTGTTTTTCGAGACCACCGTACCCGGTGTGAATATGCTGGAAAGGCAAACCGAGCGCGTCTGCGGCTTGTCTTGCCATCTGTATCGTCTGCGGCGAGGGCGACTGAGAGAGAAACACCAGGTGGGTATAGTTTCCAAAGTAAAGATCGAGCAACTCTGGATGCTTGCGAATACCCAGATCCTGCATGATCAGTCGCTCGAAATGCTGCGCCAGAAAATCCGTAAGATAAAACACCCCCGGCTCGGCATCCAAGCGCTCCAGAAAGGCTTTCGATCCCCAAAAGAATTCATAGCAGTGCGCTCCGGGGAGTCGGGCGATGTCCTCGCCTTGCAAGGCCTTATCGAGCAGTCCGCCCGTACCGCAGTCGGCATAGGCTACAAAAATCGACCGGTAGTGGCCACGAGCTGCCTCAATCTTTTCTTTGACCCGGGGCGCAATATGTTCAGGTCGGTTATGAAGGCTCGCGGGCAGGCATTCGATGGTCAAATGGTCCCACTGATTGAGCCGCTTTAACGCCGTAATCTCATGAGCGAGGGCGCCGCAGGCAATCACCAGGCTGCGGTCTTTTTGAGCGCCTGCCGTTGCGCCCGAATGCATGGCCGGATCTTCCACTGGGTTATCTTAAGGTAGCACCCGACAGCGGCCGGGTCGCGCCGCTTGCGCTCACTTCAATCTGCAGACATTGTCCCGCTTTATCGGGCGGCGCGTTTTTCAGCAACCAACTGCTTTGCTGTCTCTACCGCGACCGCTGCATCGCGACAGTAAGCATCCGCGCCGATCGCTTTCCCAAATTCCTCGTTCAACGGCGCGCCGCCGACCAGCACGATATAGTCGTTTCGAATGCCCTGCTCAACCATCGTGTCGATCACAACCTTCATATAAGGCATGGTCGTTGTTAGCAAAGCCGACATGCCGACAATATCGGGTTTGTGCTTTTCAATGGCCTCGAGATAGTTCTCCACAGGGTTGTTGATACCGAGGTCGAACACCTCAAAACCCGCGCCCTCGAGCATCATGCCTACGAGATTCTTGCCGATATCGTGGATATCCCCTTTTACCGTTCCAATGACGACCGTTCCGATCGTTTCTGCTCCGGTTTCCGCGAGCAGGGGGCGAAGGATCGCCATGCCGCCCTTCATCGCGTTGGCAGCCATCAATACCTCAGGAACAAACAAAATGCCATCTCTGAAATCGATTCCGACGATGCGCATCCCCTCGACCAGCGCTTCCGCCAGTACCTTATCTGCTGGCCAGCCGCGCTCGAGCAGAATATTAGTGCCCTCTTCAATCTCTTCTTTCAGTCCGTCGTAGAGATCATCGTGCATTTGCTCGACAAGCTCTTCGTCGGACAGGGTACGAAGGTCTAGATCATCTGTTTGGTCATCACTCATAGGGGGTGCCGGATCAATGAGGGGTGAAAAGGGTACCTGAGCGCATTCTAATTTTTGATTGGCTATAGGGTGTTTTGGTGGCGACACTCCATCCTCATGAGGCGACACGCATGCACCGTGGCCCATTATATTCATTCCGGACCAAAGCGAAATCCAAAACGTCCCCGATGGCGACTGACCGGCAATCAAGAGCCGGCGAAACGGCGTCACGCCGGTTCAGGATATTCTCAAGAACAGACCAGACCTTGGCTTGGGATCAAAACAGGTCGACTTCGGCGGCATCACCTCTCCGGCATCGGCCACCGCCATGAGCTCCTCCATTGAAGTCGGGAAACAGGCAAATCCCAGCTGCCAGCCTTGCGCCTGGCGCTGCTTCAGCCCGGCGAGCCCTGAGTCCCCGGTCACATAGTCAAGCCGGGAATCACCGCGCGCGTCCTGAATCCCCAGGATCGGAGAAAGAAGACGATCCTGCAGATAACTGACATCCAGGTTTTCAACCGGAGAACCTGAGGTCAGGTCCGAATGCCGCGTCAGTCGAAACGCCTGGTCACCGACGATCATCAAAAACTGACCGTGCTTTGTTGGAAGCGACTCTTCTGTAGCAGGGACGGGCTCTACCGAAAAATGCTCACTTATCTCTTCGAGGAACTCTTCAAGGCTAAGTGGACCCAGATCCCGTACGCATCGATTGAACGGCAAAACCCGCAATTGCTCAGCAGGAAAGAGAACCACAAGCAAAAAATCCCATGGGCCCACCCCGTAACCCTCCGCATGACGAGCGGCCGCATGACGAAGCGTTGAAGCCGCCCGATGATGACCATCGGTCAGGTAGGTCGCATGAACCTCTCTAAATTCGGCTTTAAGAATTTCGATTTGTTTCTTGTCAGTCACCCGCCATAATTTCTGATGAATACCGTCAGGGAGACTAAAGTCCAGAAACGGAACTGATCGGGCGACATCATCAACAATGGCATCAATACCCGGGCGCCCATCATAGGCCAAACACACAGGACTAGAACTCGCGCCCACTTCCTTAAGGTAACTCACCAACCGTAGCTCGTGCTCTTTGCGGGTTTCTTCATGCTTTCTCACAGAACCATCGCCATACTCGCTGATGGGAATTTCAGTGACGATTCCGGTCTGTTGGTGACCGTCGATCTCTAATCGGTAGATGAATAAAGCGTCGTCGGAAGACTCCGAAAAGGCGCCGCTCTCTCGCAACTGATTGAGCTGGTCAATATTTTCCGCTGTCACCTGACTTTCTGAGGGTCGATGACCCTCCGGAAAATCATCAGTGGTGCGCATAACGTTGATGTAGTTGCGCGGATGGGCCTGGCGAAAGCGTAACCGCTCATCGGAACTCATCGAGTCGTATGCCGGGCTGACGACTTCAGGCGCATCAGCTGCCGTCACCACAAACGGGTTAAACGCGTGAATGTCCGTCATACGCTGGCGAGGAGTTGGTTACTGTGGATTGCCCGCTCGAAAGGCATTCATAAAATCGGCAAGTGCCGTTACCCCCTCACGCGGCATCGCGTTATAGATACTGGCCCGGCAGCCGCCAACGCTACGATGCCCCTTGAGATTCAGTAGGCCGGCTTGATCCGCTTGCGTCAGGAAGGTTTTCTCCAGTGTTTCGTTAGGCAAGGTAAAGACCACGTTCATCACCGAGCGTGAGCCCGCGTCTACCGGCGAGCCATAGTAACCATCGCTCTTGTCAATCGCGGTATAGATCATCCCCGCTTTATCATCGGCCTCGCGAGCCATAGCCTCCACGCCACCCTGAGCCTCCATCCATTTAAGCACCTTGCCCAGCATGTAGATCGGAAAGACCGGGGGCGTATTAAACATAGAGTCCTTGTCGGCCTGAATGTCATAGCGCAGATATTTACCGATACCTTTATTGTTCTCACGGGCAACCGTCTTGCGAATGATGACGAGCGCCATCCCGGCCGGCCCGAGATTCTTTTGGGCGCCGCCATACACCAGATCAAATCGATCCCATGGGATCGGGCGAGACATGTAATCGGACGACATGTCCGCCACCAGCGGAACATTCAACTCGGGCCACTCGCTGAATCGGATCCCGCCAATGGTCTCGTTCGACGTGATGTGAACGTATCGACTGTCTGGTTCAACGCTGATCTCGCCTTGGCTCGGCATTCTTGAGAAATTGCAAGACGCGCCGTCCCAGGCGGTATAGGTCTTTCCGTAATGCGCCGCATCGGCCATCGCGCCCTGGGCCCACGTGCCGGAATTCACATAGCCCCCTTTGCGTCCATCGCCCAAAAGATTCATTGGGACCATCGCAAATTGCAGGGTCGCACCGCCCTGTAGAAAGAGTACGTCGAATTCGTCGGGTACGCGATAAACCGACCGGACGAGCGCGATCGCCTCTTCATGCACCGCCATGAAATGCTTGCCGCGATGACTCATCTCGATAAGAGACATGCCCGAGTCATGATATTCAACAAACTCCTGCTGACCCTCCTCAAGCACCGAAAGCGGTAGCGTGCAGGGGCCCGCACTGAAGTTATGTACGCGTTTGCTCATAACGTTCTCCAACGTAAGCGGTTTATCCCTGGCCGTTGACGCAATGCAGAATGCGCCCTGAGCCAAAGGCGTCGATAATTTCCAGAACCCCTTCCGAGACGGCGGCTTGCGCCTGCTCGGTAGAGGCCCCAATGTGATGGGTGCCGCAGGTGTTCGGGTGATTTGCCAGAGCCGAGGAGAACGATCCCTCTCCCGCCGACGGCTCGTCCGCATACACGTCCAGCCCGGCCTTGATTCCTCGCTCGTTCATAGCCGTAAGCAGTGCGGCCTCGTCAACAACATCTCCTCGAGAGGTATTGATCAGCGTGGCCCCGTCGCGCATCGCCGCTAAAAATGATGCGTTCACCATACCCTTTGTTTCTGCAGCGCTCGGCACGTGGATGCTGACGATATCGCACCGACCGAGCAGTGAAGAAAGATCCGGCGCCGTCTGGATACCCAGAGCGGTCAGTTCCTGCTTAGCCGAATCACTGCGGCCGGGCTTGTCGAGCGCCCAGACATGGATACCAAACGCGCGGGCTCTCTTGGCAACCTCGAGCCCGATTGCGCCGAGACCCAAAATCCCCATGTGCTGGCCCAGCAGACCTCGGGACGCGGAATACTTCTTTTTGTTCCATCGCCCGGCACGAAGATCGATTACGTTCTCATGTATACGTCGATCCAATGCAATCAAAAGACCCATCGTGAGTTCGGCAACCGCTGCGGCGTTCTTGCCTGGCACATTACAGACCGGAATTCCTTTTTCTGCCGCGACCTCTTTTTCAATCGTATTGGTACCCGCGCCTGCCCGGATCACCAGTCGAAGCGCGCTGGCCGAGTGTAAGGTGTCGGCAGTCACCTTAGTGCTTCGCACCACAAGTACTTCTGCATCACCAATAGCCCCAGACAGCGATTGCCCGTCTAGATCGGGTTGCAGATCGCACTGGTGACCGGCCTCACGCAATTTGGCGAGACCCTCCTCTGGAAATTTATCGGCAAAGAGAATTTTCACGGGATACCTTAAAAATTAGCTGGGGTTGGCAACCGGCTAGCCTTGTATTCTACGACGGCTCTGAAGAAATCCCGTCTCCGATGCCTGAAATCAGCAGGGATCCAATCAAGCCGCGCGATGGTATGGCGTATCTATCGCCACAACAAGTTTTGCTTATGCGGTGCCAACTGCGCCGTTTATGGGGGCGCCGGATGGAGCGCCGACAGACTGCGTACTTTTTACTCGACGCTAGAGCCTGCGTCGACGCGGGCTCGCCTTAGCCGCCCAGGAAAAGCTCGCCGACCTTGGGATTTTCAAGCAGATCGCTACCCTTACCCGCAATAGCAATTTTGCCGGATACCATCACATAACCGATGTCAGCAAATTCCAGGCCTTTTTTCGCGTTCTGTTCAACCATAACGATCGTCTTGCCCTCGTTATGCTGGAGGTCATTAAGAATTTCAAAGACCATATCGATAAATTTTGGCTCAAGCCCAATCGAGGGCTCATCGACCAGCAGTACATCCGGGTTCATCACAAGCGCCCGGGAGATCTCGAGAAGCCGACGCTCCCCCCCTGACAACACTTTCGCCTGATGCCGGCGGCGCGCGGCAAGCTGAGGGTATTTCTCGAAAACTTTTTCTGCTGCCTCTTTCGCCTCGGCCGGTTGTTTTTTGAGGAATCCTCCCATCCACAGGTTTTCCTCAACGGTCATGCCCGGGAATATCGACTTATCCTGCAGGATATAGGCGATTCCCGCTTTGGCCAGCTTCTCACTTGGTGTAAGCGAGGTGACATCAAGCCGGGCGTTACCTTCACCAATAACGATGTTGCCAGAGAAGATATTGTTGAAGCCAAAAATGGCGTGTAAGACCGTCGATTTTCCTGCCCCGTTGGGTCCAATCAGACACAGCGACTGCTTGCGCCCCACACGCAGGTTGATGCCGTGGAGAATCCGCATCTGACCGTAACCGGCCACCAGGTTATCCAGGGTCACATACGGAGCGTTGTTGGCAAGCGCATCCAGTTCTTCGACGCTGAATTCCTCTGCGATCGCGGCTGTTTGCCGCACCACTTCGTCAACAGAGATGACCGTGTCGACGCCGCCGGCGCCGTAACCGCGAACCCGTTCTTTAGATTGCTCGCTCATCAATGGGCTCCCAGGTACGCATCAATCACGCGCTGATTACTTTGAATCTCCGACGGCGCGCCCTCAGCGAGAAGCTGTCCATGAGCCAGGCAATAAATGTGCTCGGCCATATTCATGATGACACGCATATTGTGCTCTATCACAAAAAGCGTAATCCCAAACTCTTCATTCGCCCGACGCAAGCGGTCAATCAGTCCGTTGATCAATGTGGGATTAATCCCTGCCGTGGGCTCATCAAGCAGAAGGGTCGAAGGCTCGTTCATCAGTGCCATGGCGAACTCGAGCAGCTTCTGCTGACCGAAGGACAACGAGCCGGCCCGAAGGAAGCGCTTTTCGTAGAGCCCAACGAATTCCAGAAGGGATTCCGCCCGCTCGTGCTCCTCTTTTCCGTTTCTACCAAAGGCGTCGAGAAAATTCATTTTTCGATGCGGCAATGAGATCAGCATGTTATCGATGCCGCTCATCTGTCCGTAAATCCGTGTCTGCTGAAAGGTTCTCAGCAGGCCAAGCCGTGCAATTTTCTGCACCGGAAGCTTCGAAATTTCCTGTCCCTCAAAAAGAATGCTTCCCGAATCAATCGGGTGATAGCCCACGATGGAATTGAACAGCGTGGTTTTTCCTGACCCGTTTGGTCCAATCAGTCCGGTAATGGTGCCCTTTCTCACCTGCAGCGAGATGTCGGTGTTCGCCGCAACACCACCGTACGCCTTACTGACGTTTTTGACTTCAATGACGTGGGTCATGATGCCTCATCCACACTGGTGTCATCCGCGGCACGGCGTACACCAAACCACTCCGGACGCTTTTGCATCAACCATCCAACCACCCCACCCTGAAAGTAGACCACGGTCACCACGATCAAAACGCCAAGCGCCACCCATTGCCAGCCAAGGAGGTAATTCCAAGTCACTTCCTTGAATACATGGAAGAGAATGGCGCCCACTACAGGACCCCAGAGCGTACCCTTGCCGCCGAGCAGGACACAGACCACCATGAAAATGCCGAGATTGATGGTTTGATAGGCCGACTCGAGTGGCTCAAAATGGATCAACTGAAACGCAGAGATTCCTCCCGCAACTCCTACAAAGAAGGCCGCGATGGCCCAGGTCGCCAGTTTGTACTGAAGCGTGTGAATACCCATTGCCTCGGCTTTTTCTTCATCATCGCGAATCGCGTTGATGGCCGCCCCAAAGCGCGTCGAGTAAAGCCATTTTGAAAATAAAAACAGGACAACACCCGTGCCGGCGAACAGAAAATAAAAGACGTCTTTGCCCACGTCGTAATCACCGGGATAAATGGGTAACGCGATTCCCTGACCGCCACCAACCCAATCCCAGTTGGATACCAGCTCGCCCGCCGCAATCGCCACGCCCAACGTTCCAATCGCAAAATACGGCCCTCTTAGGCCGAAGGTGATGTACCCGATGATCACTGCCGTGACCGAACAGACAAGGCCCGCTGCGAGACAACCAATGATCAACCCGGTGAAATACTGCCCGTCTGTAAATTCATAAATCTTTCCCCCGAAGGCGTTGGTGTACTCGCCCACGTCATAAACCATGCCAATGGTCACGATCGCCGCCACATACATGCCGGTTCCGTAGAACGTAATGTTGCCAAGCGAGTTGTAGCCCATCTGGCCACCGGTCATATCCCAGGTCATCGCTACGATGATCATCAACCAGATTGTGGCAAGCTGGGTCTTGAATGCGGGAAACACATACGGTGCGATGATCATGAAGATGATCAACGCGCTGTAAAAAAGAACTCGCTTGGACATAGTCGGTATCGCGTTTATCCCTAGCGGCCCTACTGCAGGCTTTGGCGCACGCGGCGCTGCTGTACCAGGCGGTATATCAAGACGAGTAGCAGAAGGATCACAGCGATCGCCTGTTGGTAGCCGATTCCAAAAATGTGCGCTCCATATTGCTCCAGCGCTCCGATACCAAGGCCTGCGGCGATGACGCCCGGCAGATTACCAAGACCCGCCGCGGTCACGATCACGAACGAGCGGACCGAATGGGTAATGCCGTAGAAAGGCTGAATGACCCAAACCATCACGATGATGGCGCCTGCCGCCCCACAGATCGCGGCATTCAACGACCAAGTAAAGGCGTAAACTCGGTCTGTGTTAATCCCCATCACACGGGCGGCGCGGGCATCCTGCGCCGTGGCGCGAATTGCCTGACCCATGCGGCTGTATTTCATAAAGATGATCACACCCAACGCCAAGGTCGCCGCCATCAGCACGCCCATCAATTTAGCGATAGGCACGTCAATGAACCCGTCCATAAAGTAGAGGGTGTCGTAACCTAAATCCACGGTTTGGGTATCGGAACCAAACATTAGATTCAGCAACTGGGCCATGATGATGGCAAGCCCGAAAGTTGCAAGGAGCGTGGTAAAGAGATCGCGATCAAGAATGGGTCGGATAATCAAGAGATAAATGACCCAACCCACACCGGCCATCACAATGAACGCAATGGGTACTCCCAACAGAGGTGGGAGACCAAATTCCACCAGCCACCAGCAGACGTAGCCACCGGCAATAACGAAATCGCCTTGGGCAAGATTCTTGACGTTCATCACGCCCCACACGAGCGCGAGACCATAAGCGGCCAGCGCGAATAGCGCTCCAATCATCACGCCATCCAGAATAATTTTCAGGTTGACGATCGGGAATTCAATCAGTAGGCCGAAATTGGCAAGAAACTGTTCCATTAGATTCCTGGGATCAGCCTATCACGGGGTTATCTTTAAATCGCACTGGCGAAGACCGCGCGCGTCTGTCGAAAAATCGAAAAGACGGCGCGGGTAGTGCCCTTAAAGAGCCCTACCCGCGCGAGTCCAGTGCAACTTATCGAAACGACGCGCTCGTTGCGGTCGAATTAGCCGCGCGGCCAGTTCACCTTGGCAGAGGCGAACTCTGGAGGCGAGACCACGTTGTACTTGCCATTTTGGATCTGGCGTAATGCCATCGGCTTGGCAATGTTGTTGCCTGCTTCAGAAAACCGTATGTCGCCGTAGAAGGTCTTCAGATCCGTCGCCGCAATGGCATCTCGCACTTTTTCCTTGTCGAGGCTGCCGGCGCGCTGGAAGGCATCCATGAAGACGTACATCGCGGCTGAGGCCTGGGCGGTTTGATAAGGGACGGAACGACCTTTATACATCTCAAAGCGAGCCTGAACCTCGTCATGATATTGAGCCGCTGATCCAAAAAGCGGGTCGGAGTAGGTCATCGTCTCGGCCCACTGAGTCGGGCACAGGATGTCGTTTGCCGCATCACCGAACTCCTTGGTCACCTTTGCCGCTTCGCAGTGCGTGATGCCAATCATCGGCACTTTCACGTTCTGTTCGTCGATTTGGCGCACAGCCGTGGCAGCACCCTTCGAGTGTCCGCTCACCAGCAGCAGATCAGGCTTCAGCAATTTGACCTTGGTCAAAATCGCGCTCATGTCTGCAAGGTCTCTGGGCAGTTGCTCGTCAATAACGACCTTCATACCGAATTTCTTGGCATCTTCCAGCACACCGGCGCGGATATCGAGCGAGAAGGGATCGTTCTCGACCGCGACCGCGACCTTCACGGAAGAAGGATCTTTACCCGACTCTTTGGCTTTTTCGGCCGCCAGGGCAACCGCCGACGCGAGGTATTGCTCGGAAGTTGACAGCACGGCGAACAGATACTTGTAGCCCTGAGTAAAGAGTGAACGCGATGCGCCCTCTGCCTCTACCATTGGGATTTGATATTTCTCCGTGACTGGCGCGATCGCCTTGGTCATGCCTGACGAGTAGGGGCCGAGCATGTACTGGACCTTGTCTTGATTGATCAGTCGTTCGGTCAGGGTCGCCGCTCGGTCACCCTTCGATTCGTCATCGTAATAAATGACCTTAAAGTTGTAGCATTTACCGCCAAATTTGGCGCCGCCTGCCGCCGCGATTTTTTCGATCGCGAACTCGTAGCCGTTTTGGGTGTGCATCCCGTTGGTCGCGTACTTACCTGTCAACGAAATTGCGGATCCCAGCGTGATCGTTTCACAGGCCGCGGACGCCGCCCCTGGGAGCAGCATGGTGGCTCCTGCCACCAATCCCAATACCGAAAGATTGGCTCTCATCGGTTACCTCCTCTTGGTTAACGTAATGAGTGGTGATAGTTGGCGCCGGTGTCTAACATCCCACCTGACACTAACTTTTGCTTTTAATTTTCTCGTGCAACGAGAGCACTATCTCACAAGAAAAATCCAAATTCAAACCATAGGGAAAACCCCTTAAAGATATGGTTTTCCGCAAGAATGAGAATTTGGGGACGTGCTTGACTAGATCCAACGCCATGCAGGATTAAAAGCCTGCGAATCGCGCGAGGCGCGGCTGGCAGGCGATAACCTCTCGGGGAGAATTAAGCACCGCCTTCTTCGCCCCTACCGCTGAGGGCTAGTGCTCTATCGTTGAGCGGCCGTGGCGCTCGAGTAAGAGGAGATCACTTCACCTCGATTAATTCGATCTCGAAGACAAGGGTTTCTTCTGGGCCGATAGCGCCCCCTGCCCCTTGGCTGCCATACGCCAGCTCGGGCGGGATCACCACCTCCCAGCGCGAGCCCTCAGGCATAAGTTGTAACACTTCCTGCCAGCCGGGGATGATGCCGCCAAGGCTGAAGGATGCTGGCTGATTACGTTTAATGGAGCTATCAAACTCCGTGCCGTTAATAAGCGTGCCGCGGTAGTGAACAACCACCGTATCCTGCGGGCCGGGCTTTTCACCCGCGCCTGCGGTCAACTCCTTATAAAGAAGCCCACTTTCTGTACGTGTCACTCCCTCTTGATTGGCATATTGTTCGCGGAATGCGTTCCCGGCATCGATAGCCGCTTGGGCCTGTTGCATGCTTTGCTCCTGTGCTTGTTGTTGTTGTGCCATGATTGCTGCATTCATCTCATCAATCGATAGCATCGGATCATTTCCCTGAATCACGTCTTGGATCGCGCGTGCGAGAAACGCCGGATCGAGATCTAACCCCTCGGCCATGATCTGCTGGCCAATCTGACTCCCAATCTGGAACCCCAAGGCGTAACTGAACTGTTCGCGCTGCGTACTGGGCTTGTGGCCATCCGCTTGAGCGGTCACGGGAAGACATGAGAGGCTGATCAGAATCGCCAGAGCTTTAACATTTTTCATAATGAATCTTCTAAGGGTTAGATGTGATTGAGTTCAGTAAATTCAGCGTTTAGCGTTGAGCTCGGATTATCAATGATCCCCTGCACCTCAATCGTCACATGGGACACACGAGGGCATAGCTCTTTCAAATGGGCTTCCAGCTCATCAATCAGCTCTTCGGTCCGCTCCAGCGTAGCCTGGACCGCTGCTCGATCGGCTGCATACCCACGTAGGCCCGCATCCTCGCGCCTGCTTTCCGGGACGGCCTCAATGAGTACACGTTCGTGGCGATCGATACGGTCACGAAGACCTGCCAGCATCGCCTCTTCTCGCAGCTCGATCTCCGCCACCAGCACGGTGTGAGTCTCATCGACAACAATGCTTCGTAGGTCATGATAGCGTTCGATCTCACGATGCGCTTTAGCCACCGCTTCAAAAGCCGCCTCAGCGTCCGGATCGCGCACGGCCGACAGAAGACGCATATTGATCGCGCCCAAAATGATGGCGGTCACGCCGAGCATGACCGCGATAGCGACAGAGAAGGCGATATCCCAGAGAATGTTTCCGGAAACACGCGACATCAAAATGCCGACCGCAGCAAACACCACTCCGGTTACAGCGACACCATCCTCAAGCAAAATGGCGAGCAGAGTCGGATCACTGGGACGGAACAACTTTTTGAAAGGCGATATCCCTTCACTCTGGGCGCGGGTCTTGAACTCCCGCCAGGCTACTCCGAGCACGTAGCCCTCGACGAGCAAGGCGACCACTAAAACTGCGCCGCCAAGCCACATGGGATCAAAACTGAACCCCGCCACCGTCATGATCGGAGGCGATGACGCCTCGTCGACCCGTTGCCATGCGTGCCACGCGTGCGAGAGTCCCAACCCGCAGCCGATCGAGAACAGTCCGATGGCGCTCCATAGATTCCATAGGTATTTCTTTTGCCCATGACCAAAGGCGTAACGCTGGTCTGCTGCCCGCTCTCCCTGAATGAGCCCGATGAGAAGGAAGATCTGGTTAAGCGTGTCCATCAAGCTGTGGACCGCCTCATTCATCATGGCGGCAGACTGGGTGGGTACCGCCACCAGAAACTTCAGGACGGTCAGGACGCCGTTACCAATGATGGCTGTAAGGACTGCGCGACGTGAGCCTGATGCCATACAAGAAAAGGGGAAGGTCTGGAGTGGTATGAGTAAACGGGTGCGCGATCAAGCAGGCGCCGCGCCGGGCGACACTGTCCCCAGAGTATACTCACGGACGAAAGCCGTCCGGCACCTCATCACGACCACACCGCCATGCCCATTGACCGGAAATTACTCGAGATTCTTTGCTGTCCAGTCACCAAACACGGACTACGGCTGTTGCGCGCAGATGAAATCGACACGATTAACGAGCACATCCTTTCGGGCAACGTCACTAACTATGGCAACGAACCGGTGACGCTACCGTTGACCGAGGGACTGATCACGGACAATCGACAGCGGATATATCGCATCGATGACAGCATTCCTGTGATGCTCGAAAAAGAGGGGCTACCCGTCGATCAGTTTGACCTCGGCGCCGCCTGAGGCCTCACGCCAACCGCCCTCTCGCGGGCTTCACTAGAGCTCGCTTTACTCGGCAAAAAAGACCGTCAGCTCGCCTCGTCGGCGTAGTGCTTCATCAAGATCCGAGCTACTTCAGGGCGGGCAAATTCAACCGGCAAATCCTCTCCCGCTGCGAGCATCTCCCGAACGCGAGTCCCCGACAACAGAACAAAATCTTCTTTTTGGTGATCGGGCGCGTCTCGCATCATCACCACCCGATCGAGTTTTTTAGAGTAGGCCGTGTGGTCGGCGCGAAAAATTTCGATCTCAAGAGCGCCCGGAGGAACGGAATCGTCAAAGATCGTTTGCGCATCGAAGGCGCCGTAATAATCGCCTACGCCGGCGTGATCGCGCCCCACAATCAAATGGGTACAGCCTGCGTTCTGCCTGAAGACGGCGTGCAACACAGCCTCCCGGGGGCCGGCATAGAGCATGTCAAAACCATAACCGGTAATCATGACGGTGTTCGGCGGAAAATAAAGTTCCACCATCTTTCGGATCGCGGCATCACGCACGTCCGCCGGAATGTCGCCCGGCTTCAGTTTTCCCAGCAGCATGTGGATGAGAATGCCGTCGGCATGAACGGCATCTTTCGCCATCTTGCATAGTTCCTCGTGCGCACGATGCATGGGATTTCGAGTCTGGAACGCCACCACGGTTTTCCAGCCTCTGTTACTGATTTCATCTCGAATCTGGCCAGCGGTACGGAAGGTTTCGGGGAAATCGGTTTCGAAATAACTCAGATTAAGAACCTCAATGGGGCCCGAGAGCACAGTCTTGCCTTGTGATTTAAAGGTCGCCACGCCGGGGTGTGCATCATCGGTGGTGCCGTACACGGACTGACAAATCTCATCTACGTCTTTATCGGTGAGGGTCTCCGCTGCTGACACGGTCTGGATGGCCAGCACGGGCTCGCCCGAGACGTTGGGATCGCGCAACGCAACTCTTGATCCGACCTCGACACCATGCGTATCAGACGTGAGATTCGCTACAGGCACTGGCCAGAAAAGACCCGACGTCGTTTGCATTTTCTGCGCCACTTCCAGAATATCCGCCTTATTCATGAACCCCGTTAGCGGGGTGAAGTAACCGGCCCCCAGCATGACGGCATTGGCAGCCGTTGCCGAACTCACCACCAGGGAGGGCAGCCCCTGTGCCTCAGCGCGTAAGGCTTTGAGCCGCGCCATATCTTCTACAAGGAGTGGGGTTAATACATGTGAGCCGTGCGGTTTGATCATAAATGGAGTCTCGAGAGGATTTAAGAACCGATATCAGAACGCGTACAAGCGCCGAGCATCGGAAATTACAGCATTTGACGATAGCATCATCGGAAAATCATGCCGACCAAATATTTTTGATCGCTCGATAAGAGAGCAGCAGGTCGAGCCTTTCCTCTGGAATAAGGTCGCCGATTAACTTGCGCGTCGGCGCGATTGGACCGCCTGCGAGAGTCGCTCAAGTAACGGGACGGTCTCCTCCCACGCAATGCAGGCATCCGTAATGCTTTGTCCGTAGGTCAAGGGTTGACCAGGAATGACGTCCTGCCTTCCGCCTTGCAGGTGGCTTTCAATCATAACGCCCTTGATTCGATCATCGCCCGCCGAGACTTGGGCACAAACGGAATCAATGACCTCGGGCTGGCGACTCGGATCCTTGCCACTGTTGGCATGGCTGCAGTCCACAATTAATTTTGGGCTCAAACCTCCTTTCTCCATTAACGACGCAGCCGCTTCGACACTGTCAGGATCGTGGTTTGGCTCCTTACCCCCTCTCAGAATAAGGTGCCCGTCCTGATTGCCCCCGGTCTCAAAAATCGCGGAGCGACCGTCCTTTGTTATGGATAGGAAATGGTGCGAATGAATAGCCGCTCCCACGGCATCGACAGCGATTTTTAAATTCCCATCCGTCCCATTCTTAAAACCAACCGGGCATGACAAGCCCGAGGCCAACTCGCGATGCAGTTGGCTCTCGGTCGTCCGCGCGCCGATCGCGCCCCAACTGACGAGATCGGCAAGATACTGCGGAGTGAGAATATCCAGAAACTCTGTGCCCGCCGGAAGCCCTAGATCATTGATCTCCAGAAGAAGTCGGCGAGCCACCCTAAGCCCTTTATTAATATCGAAAGACTCATCGATATTGGGGTCATTAATGAGCCCTTTCCAACCGACGGTCGTTCGCGGTTTTTCAAAGTACACCCGCATCACAAGAATTAGATCATCTTGATAGCCCCCCACCAAAGCCTGCAGCTTTCGCGCATATTCAAGAGCCGCTTGCGGATCATGAATCGAACACGGGCCGGTAATAACGACGAGGCGATCGTCTTCGTTCGCAAAAACGCGGTGGATATCAGCGCGGGCATTCTCAACGACCGAGGCCGCTGCACCGGTGATGGGGATTTCTGCGATTACCGTGCCCGCTGTGGACACGTCTTTTACGCTGACAATTCTTAAATCGTCTGTGCTGGGGGGCTGCAGGGTCATGAGGAACGGCGTTTCTTGAGAAATCACATGCAAAAACGCGGCGCAGTATATCACCCGCAAATAATGTCTCGAGCGGTTTCAGCCGAGGTCACGTCCCGAAAGGTAAATGTGGACGTGTAGACTTCGTCGGCATCGACCACAAACTTTAAACAATCGGTATGGACTCGGACACACACCATCGAGCCCGCTGGGAGAAGCGCTATCAAGACGGTAAAACCGGCTGGGACCGGGGTGCCCCCAGTCCGGCACTAACGTCTGCCCTGCTGGGCATGCCCCGCCCACCTGCGCGGGTGTTGATTCCCGCGTGCGGACAGGGTCATGAAGTCATCTCTCTCGCCGAACTCGGCTATCACGTAACAGGAATCGATTTCGCACCGAGCGCCCTTGCGGCGCTGAAGCGCGCGCTTAGCCTTAATGGTCTTTATGCCGAGATCCTCCAGCAAGACCTTCTATCATGGGATCCCGGCGAGCCCTTCGACATCATTTATGAACAGACGGCCATCTGCGCTCTCGAGCCCACGCTTTGGGAATCATACGCCGAGCGCCTTCATCTCTGGACGAAACCCAGCGGCTTTGTTTTTGGCCTGTTCATGCAGACCCATCGTGAGGGTGGACCGCCTTGGCATGTTTCGATGAGTCGCCTTGAGGAGTTGTTTCCGCTCCAGAAATGGAGGTGGCCCGAAAAGCCGTTCCCCACGGTAAGCCATCCTAGTGGACTTGAGGAGGTTTTCTTAACTTTGCAACGTCATAGTTGAACTGAAAATATGCCGAATTCGCCGCAAAGATGTTGCAACATGAGGGTCGGTTGCCTAGAGTTACGCCTTCAGAAATTTATGAGACCTTTGGTGATGAAAATTCTTTCGTCCTTTGTTCTTTCCCTCGCGCTTATCTCGACAGCGGGCATCGCTTCCGCTGCAGGCGACGCGCAGGCGGGAAAAGCGACGGCCGCTACCTGCATGGGGTGTCATGGTGCCCCAGGATTGCGCAACGCGTATCCCGCATTTCGTGTTCCGAAGCTGGGCGGCCAGCAGGAACAGTATCTGATCGTAGCGCTTAAAGCCTATCAGTCCGGGGAGCGAAGCCACCCGACCATGCAAGCCCAGGCCGGGTCAATGAGCGACACCGAGATCAACAATGTAGCCGCCTATTTCAGCGGTCTTGCGGGTCCGGACGCTGTCGAATTGGGTGATGGCGACGCGAACGCAGGTGCTGCAAAAGCACAAGCCTGTTTTGCCTGTCACGGTGCCGGCGGGAAAAAGCCGATCGCGCCGATGTATCCAAGCCTCGCCGGCCAGTACCCTGATTACCTCTCGCACGCGCTGGCCGACTACAAAAGCGGGGCTCGCAACAACGCCATCATGAAGGGCTTTGCGGCAGCGCTCAGTAAACAGGACATGGAAGACATCGCCGCCTACTTCGGCAGTCAAGCGTCCTCGCTGTCGACGCCGACCAACTGGTAGAGCAAATCCAAAGGGCGTGCAATGCGTAAGGCATTGCACGCCAACTCGAGGACAAGCCTGGCCCAACCGCCTGCCCTCATTAGCGGTACATGTCATGCCGCGCTCCGCGTCACGTAACGGTTCGCTTATGAACGAGAATCACGCCGCTCCCTCGCACTTCATCCGGCAACTGATTCAAGCTGATCTGGATGCCAATCGGCACCCTCAAGGTATCACGACTCGGTTTCCGCCAGAGCCGAACGGCTATCTTCACATCGGTCACGCGAAGTCCATCTGCCTGAATTTCGGCATTGCTCGAGAATTCTCCGGGCGCTGCTTTCTGCGTTTTGATGACACCAACCCCGATCGCGAGAGTCCCGAGTTTGTCTCAGCCATAAAGCAGGACGTGCAATGGCTAGGCTTCGACTGGGAAGATCGACTGCGGCACGCGTCAGATTACTTCGAGCAACTTTATGGTTTTGCTGTGGAACTTATCAAAGCAGGGCACGCCTTCGTTTGCGACCTCAGCGCGGAAGAAATCAGAACCACCAGAGGAACGCTAACCACGCCGGGCTCAAATAGTCCTTTTCGGGATCGGAGCGCCGAGGAAAATCTGGATCTCTTTTCCCGCATGCGAGATGGCGAATTCGCCGAGGGCTCGCGGGTCCTCCGGGCAAAGATCGACATGTCGTCCCCAAATATTCATCTGCGGGATCCGGCGCTCTACCGCATCCGCTATCAAACCCATCACAACACGGGTGACCAGTGGTGCATTTATCCTATGTATGACTTCACGCATCCGCTGTCGGATGCCATTGAGGGGGTGACGCACTCTCTTTGTACGCTTGAATTTGAGGATAACCGCGCCCTGTATGACTGGGTGCTGGAGCATGTCTCTGCTCCTGCGAGACCCTACCAAACTGAATTCTCACGTCTGTCGCTGGAATACACCGTTGTCAGCAAGCGACTTCTCACCGCGCTGGTATCACAACAGGTGGTTAGCGGTTGGGACGATCCACGCATGCCGACGCTCTCTGGGATGCGGCGCCGTGGCTTTCCTCCTGAAGCGATTGTGGATTTCTGCGGTCGAATCGGCGTGACCCGCAATCAGCAGAACGTCGAATTAAGCGTGCTTGAAAATTGCGTCCGAGAAGCGCTCGATCCGAGTGTACCTCGGGCTTTTTCGGTACTTAGACCGCTCAAAGTCGTTATCGAAAATTACCCTGATGACCAAGAGGAACACTTCGTCGCTCAGAATCATCCGAACGATGCTTCGTTGGGTGAGCGACACGTACCTTTTTGTCGTGAGCTTTTCATTGAGCAGGACGATTTCATGGAGAATCCCCCGGGCAAATTTTTCCGCTTGGCGCCCGGCCGTGAGGTTCGACTACGCTATGCCTACCTGGTTACCTGCACTGATGTGATTCACGATGAGAATGGGAATGTGGCAGAGGTGCGCTGCACTTATGATCCTGAGACGCGGGGCGGCAATGCCCCAGACGGCAGGAAAGTGAAAGGGACGATCCATTGGGTATCGGCCAAACATGCCCAGGACGCGACGGTACGTCTTTATGAACCGCTCTTTAATGATCCCGAGCCGAAGTTTTCATCTGAAGATAATCTGGCGGACATTTTGAACCCCAATTCTTGCGTCACTATCGAGCAGGCCAAGATCGAGCCAAGCCTTGTGAGCGCCAAACCTGGGGCGTGCTTTCAGTTCGAGCGGCTCGGCTACTTCTGTGTCGACCCGACCAGTACGGAGGTCACCCCGGTTTTCAACCGAGCTGTGTCCCTACGAGACACCTGGCAGCGCGTTAAGAACCAATAACCCCTAGCTGCTCGCCAACGACACGGATCGCTGGCGTCGACCTGACCACCAGCGCGACAGGTTCGCCTGGAGTATCAACGCACTCGGGGTAACTACCAGCGTCAGGATCGTGGCGAACCCCAGCCCGAAAACGATCGAGGTCGATAGTTGCGTCCACCACTGAGTGGATGGCGCGCCGTGGGTAACTTCACGCGTGATGAAGTCAATGTTGATCCCAAGCATCATCGGCAATAAGCCGAGTATCGTTGTGACCGTTGTCAGCATAACGGGGCGCAATCGCTGAACGCCAGTGCGTAGGACAGCTTCTATCGGATCGCCAATCGTCTCCCGCAGGCGCGCGTAGGTATCGATCAGTACGATATTGTTGTTCACCACAATACCGGCCAGCGCAATGACTCCGATGCCGTTCATGACGATACCAAACGGGGATCCGGTCAGCATCAAACCGAGCAACACGCCCACGGTCGACATCACCACGGCAAAGAGAATCAGTGCCGCCTGATAGAAACTGTTGAACTGGGTGATCAGGATCAACGCCATCAGGAAAAGTGCGACCATAAAGGCCTTGCCCAGAAAGGCTTTTGCCTTTGCCTGCTCCTCATCTTCTCCCTTAAAAACGACCTGGATACGCGGATCGATAGGATGGTCAGCGAGCCAGGCTTGGAGCTCATGCAGCTTTGTATCCGCAAGCACGCCCTCCTCAACATCCGCTTTAACAGTGATCACCCGAAAGCCGTCAACCCGGCGTAGCCGCCCTGTTTTTTGCTCCGCTTCGCGTTTTACAAAGTTTGATACGGGTACAGCGCCCTGCTGAGTGTTGACGCGTACCTGATTCAATCCGGTGACGGTTCGATCCACTTGGGGGAAGCGCACACGGATGTCTATCTCCTCCTCACTATCGTCTGGCCGATATTCGCCAATTTTGTAACCAGCGGTTGTCATCTGAATCATATTGCCGATACTGCCGATATCGATACCGTATTTCGCGGCCTGCGCCCGATCGACCTTCAACGCCCAATCGATTCCGGGGAGCGCGCGTGAGTCCTCAATGCTCGCGAGACCTGGCGTTTCGTCGAACTTTGTGCGGATCATTGCCGCCGCTTCCTCGAGAAGCTCGGGATAATAGGAGGAGAGCTGAATTTGAATGGGCTTGCCAACCGGCGGACCTCCTTCTTCTTTGCGGAGATCAACCACAACACCCGCGAGATCGGCGACGCGTTCGCGGATCGTATGAAAGATTTCCTTTACCCGAGGTCGAAATCGCCAATCGCCGAACTCCAAAGAAATGGAGCCGACAATATCTTCCGCCTCTTCACTATTTTGGTCAGCCCCTACACGGGTATAAAAGGTTCTAACGCCATCCACATCAAGAACACGGCGTTCGATATTACGCATGATCCCGTTCTGTTCTTCGATGGATAGGTTCCCGCGAGCACGAACCTGAACCTGCGCGTTATCAGGCTCGACATCCGGAAAAAACTCAACCCCTGGCCCCAATTGACCGTAAACCACAAACATGCCGATTAAGAGAACAACCGACGATGCCAGAATCGTTTTGGGTCGAATCACGGCCCATCGCAAAACCGAGAGGTAAACGCCTGTCGGACCAGCGACACTCGATAAGTCACCCGCCTCGCCCGCATTCAAGTTATCAAGCGCCCGTTGACTAAGCGTTGAGGGTCGGCCGATTAAGGAGCCCACCACTGGGACAAAAATAAGAGCCATCGCCAAGGACGCGCCCAGGGTGATCAGCACCGTCATCGGCAGAAATTTCATGAACTCACCCACCACACCGGGCCAGAACACGAGGGGCAAAAAGGCCGCAAGCGTAGTCGCTGTTGAGGCAATAATCGGCGCGGCCATCCTTCCAGACGCCTGCAAATAAGCCTCCCGTCGCGACAGACCCTCACTGAGCTTACGATCCGCAAATTCTGTTACCACGATCGCACCATCCACCAGCATGCCTACGGCCAAGATTAGGCTAAAGAGAACAACGATGTTTAGCGATACGTCGAGCAGGTACAAAGTCAGCAATGCCGCAAGAAAAGAGCCAGGAATAGCCAGGCCAACGAGGAGTCCGCTTCGCACACCCAATGCCGCGATCACAACAATCATCACTAAAATAACAGCGCTGATCACGCTGTTCTGCAGATCGCTCAGCATCGTTCGAATCTGATCAGAGCGGTCCTGCGAGTAATTCACCTGAACCGAATCTTTAATCGTCTGCGGCCACTCAGTCTGATGTGCCGCCACCACGGCGCGTACTTTTTCAATAGTCGCAATAACGTTCTCGCCTGAGCGCTTGGAGACTTCAAGCGCGACCGCCACTTTCCCATTTACGCGTGCGTGAGTTTCCGGATCGCGAAACGTTCTGCGCACGTCCGCAATATCCCCAACGGTAACGACGGCGTCGCCATCAACGAGGACCGGCAGGTCGGCGATATCCATGACGCTCTCAAAGAGCCCGGGGACCTTGATCGAGAATCGACCTTGACCGGTGTCCTGTACCCCGGCGGCCACCAGCATATTGGAACTACTCACGGTTGCGGCCGCTAGCGCCGGATCAAGCCCATAGCTCTCCAGCCGAAGCGGATCAACAATCACCTGAACGACCTCGTCACGATCTCCGGCGATCTTTACCTGCAACACTTCGCCAATGCCTTCGATGGCGTCTTTGAGCTCTCGAGCGAGCCGGTAGAGCGCTCTATCCGGGGCATCCCCGGACAGAATCACAACGACCACAGGGAAGAGGCTGAAGTTCACTTCATGAATCTCCGGGTCATCGGTCGCCGCAGGCAAGCTCCCCTTCGCAAGATCCACGCCCTCCCGAACATCCCGCATCGCCGAGTCCGAATCAAAACCCGCATCAAACTCAAGCAGAACATTCGCACCACCCTCGTAACCGGTGGAGCGCATTTCCTTGATGCCCTCGATGGTCTTCAGCTCCTGCTCAATGGGTCGAATCAGGAGACGCTCAGCATCTTCGGGAGAGATGCCGTCGTGACGGATCGTCACATAAATAATCGGTATGTCGATGTCCGGCTCGGACTCTTTGGGAATATCGTTGTAGGCGACAGAGCCGGTAATGAGAATAAACATCAGCGCCAGCAGCACTGTGCGCGAATAGTTAAACGATGTGCGAATAAGCGACATGCGCTGACTTCCTTAGGGCGTAACGCGCACAGCGATGACCTGCTGTCCGTCGCTGACAAATTCATGGCCAAGCGTGATGATATCGGCTGTGTCGGGCAGACCTGTCAGCCACATTCCCTCGGGGGAATCGGTCACAAGGTCCACGGGCACGAAATGGACCACGTCCGCGTCATCCACCAACTTCACGCCGATCCGTCCTTCATCGTCCAAGGTCAAAACAGCGGGACTCAGTTGATGAGCCCGCGCGGCGCCGAGATTCAAACTGATCTTCGCGGTCATGCCGGCAGCGATCGACAAATCCGGATTCGGCGCCGTAACCTCGATGCCAAAGGTGCGCGTCGCGCTGTCACTGGACTGCGAGACAAATGTCACTTTACCCTGAAGAGTCTGTCCATCAATGAAGGTCAACGTCGCGGACATACCGGATTTAATCTCGGTGACATCGCGCTCAGACACCTGCCCCAACACTTTGATTTGAGACAGATCGAGAAGTCGAGCGACCGGCTTGCCAATGTCCATATAATCGCCCACCTCAACCAGTCGGCTTTCGACAACACCCGAGAAAGGCGCCCGTACGCTCGTGCGTTGCAATTCAATCTCTGCGCTTTCCAAAGCCGCTTTAGCCGCATCCAAATTGGTTCGCGCACGAATCAACTCCGTTGGCGACTGCAGGTTTTTCTGCGACAGTTTGGCGGCGGCGTCATACTCTGATTGCCGTAACGTCACCATCGCCTTCGCCTCGCTGACCCGGGCTTTACGATCGCCAGGATCAATCTCAGCGATTCGCGCGCCGGACTTAATCTGCATCCCGCTATCAACGGCGATATCAACAATCGCACCCTTGGTTTGAGCCGAAACGCTCACCGCCCGATTCGCTGCGGTCACACCCATCAGATCCAAGATCCGATCGACGGAAGATACGGCCAGTCGCTGCACCTGGACTGAGGCAAGCTTGGTTGGGGCTTCGCTTAGCTCGCTCTCAGCACGCTCTAACGTCTCTTGAGGTTTATCGCCAAGAAAGCCCGAACCTATCCAGGCGGC
>RGTL01000061.1 GCA_010025385.1 Gammaproteobacteria bacterium
GGCCCCTGCCTCCCGAAGACAGTGCTCTACCAGGCTGAGCTACACCCCGATGATGAGTAGGCGCAACGCTCGGGACGTCTAGAAGGTTCGGGAGACCGAAAAGTCCGCAAGCTGGCCAAGAGCAGTTCGGTATGGTGACTCCGGAAGTGTCTCCAGACACCGCTTCGCCATGGTGGCGTGCTCTTTCGCCCGGCCGAAAGTGTACGCAAGCGCGCCCGTGGATTCAATGATCTGGCGAACTTTTTCGAGCCCATCTCGCCCGCCGGTCTCAATGGTCCGCCTGAGGAACGCCTGATCCGATTCCTCCGCCCGTTCGAGCGCATAGATCAGGGGTAGGGTGGTTTTGCCCTCGGCAAGATCATCACCTGCATTTTTTCCCATCTCATCTGCGCTGGCGCTGTAATCAAGCGCATCATCAATCATCTGAAACGCCATTCCCAGGTTTAACCCAAATCCACCAAGCGCTTGTTCTGTGGCTGGCCCAGCGTCAGCCAACACGGCGCCCAAACGGCCGGCGGACTCAAAAAGCCGCGCGGTCTTGCGATTGATCGTCTCAAGGTAATCCGACTCGGTTGTTTTTGGATTATGCGTGTTGAGCAACTGCATCACCTCACCCTGCGCGATCGCGTTGGTGGTCTCCGCCATGATATCCATGACGCGGGACTTTCCGACCGCAACCATCATCTGAAATGCGCGGGAGTACAGGAAGTCCCCCACCAATACCGAGGCGGCGTTGCCCCATAGCTCGTTTGCTGTCTCTCTGCCTCGTCTAAGTGCAGAGTCATCCACGACATCATCGTGCAGGAGGGTAGCGGTATGGATAAATTCGATCACGGTCGCAAGATCGATATGTGCCGTGCCGCGGTAGTCGAGGGCATGGGCGCTTAGCAGTACCGTGACGGGGCGCAGCCGCTTGCCGCCGGCCGCGACGATGTAGTGACCAATCTCCTGAATCAGCGCCACATCTGAACTGAGCTGGGCCTGAATATGTCGATTGACAGCGCCCATATCGTTTTCGACAAGCCCGATGGCGTCCCGCAAAAGCGCGTCGCTTGAAGCTTTCTTGAGCTTGGAATTCAGATGAATGGGCTGAACCTTGGCCATAAGGCGATATTACCCTGCGACGTGTTAGCTACGTGAGACCATGAGCGGTCGTTTTATTGACCAATAAGGGCCTATCGCCTAAAATTCGCGGCCTTCCGGGACAGGTCGACGTCGGCCACCCGACCCGGGGTACACCCGTAGATATATTAATTTAGGTGGCTTTAATCATGTACGCAGTGGTGCAAACTGGTGGCAAGCAGTATCGACTAAGTGTCGGAGACAATCTTCGAGTGGAAAAACTCGCCGGTGAGCCCGGAACCCATATTGATCTTCCCCAGGTCCTGATGATCAGCAATGGCGATCAGGTGTCGATCGGCAGCCCGGTACTTGCCGGAGCGTCGGTCAAGGCAGAGATCATTGGTCACGGGCGGGATAAAAAGATCCGCGTCTTCAAGATGAAGCGGCGAAAGAAGTACCGCCGTACGCAGGGACATCGACAGGCCTATACGCAACTACGGGTCACTGAAATTAATAGCTGATTCTGTCGCGTGCTTTGAATCGGGGCGCGCGCGGATCAAGAGCGAAAGGCGTTAAGAGCGCCAAGAGGGTATAAAAAATGGCACATAAGAAAGCAGGCGGTAGTTCGAGAAACGGTCGCGATTCCGAGTCTAAAAGACTAGGGGTAAAACGGTATTCCGGCGAAAGTGTGCTCGCGGGCAATATTCTGGTTCGCCAGAGAGGCACCGCCTTTCATCCGGGCTTGAATGTGGGTATCGGCAAGGACCACACGCTTTTCGCGTTAGCGGAGGGCAAGGTTGATTTCAGTATCAAAGGTCCAAAAAATCGCCGGACGGTGAGCGTACTGACCGGTCAGTAGACGCCCGACACCGTCCGTAGAAACCCCGCTGCTCAGGCGGGGTTTTTTTTCGCAACCCAACACACCGTGAAATTTGTCGACGAAGCGACCATTACCGTTCAGGCGGGTAATGGCGGCAATGGGGCGCTAAGCTTCCGTCGCGAAAAGTTCGTCCCCAAAGGCGGTCCGGACGGCGGTGATGGCGGACGCGGAGGAGACGTTGTTCTGGTCGCCAACTCGGGACTGAATACGCTGGCTGATTTTCGTTACACGAGAAAGTTCAAAGCCGGCACGGGTCAGCCCGGCGCCGGGCGAAACTGCTCCGGCGCGGCCGGTAAAGACTGCATCGTGCGGGTGCCTGTAGGGACGCTAGTCTATTCGGAGGAGACGGGTGAGCTGCTGGCGGACCTTCGCGAGGACGCGCAGACCTTCAAAATTGCTGCCGGCGGCCGCGGTGGGGTAGGCAACGCCCGGTTCAAATCCTCTGTCAATCAAACGCCTCGGCGTACGATTCCTGGGGGCGAAGGGGATCGTCGAGTGGTCCGCATGGAGATGCAGGTTCTGGCGGACGTTGGGCTATTGGGGCTTCCCAATGCCGGAAAATCCACCTTTCTGGCGCAGGTCTCCTCAGCCACTCCCAAGATCGCCGATTACCCTTTTACCACTCTGCACCCGCAGCTAGGTGTGGTGGATGTTGGTTTGGGGGCGAGTTTCGTGGTGGCGGATATCCCAGGGTTAATTGAGGGGGCTGCTGATGGCGCGGGCCTCGGCATCCAGTTTCTAAAGCACCTGCAACGGACGCGATTGCTTCTTCATATCGTTGACATTAGCGATCTCGCCCAGCTTCCCCCCGAGGCAGCGATTCAGTCGGTGGTCGGAGAGCTTCGTGCCTTTGATGTAGAGCTGGCATCGCGCCCTCGATGGCTGGTATTCAACAAGGCCGATACGCTTCCTGCCGACCAGGCGCAGCTTATCTGCGAGCAGTCGCTGCGAACGTTAGCCTGGAACGCGCCCTGGTTTTTGATTTCCGGCGTCAGCGGACAAGGTTGTAAAGCGTTGTGCCAGAAGATTTGGGTAACCTTAGGTGAAGATGATGACGCTCTCGACTGACAAACTAGGGCGTAGCCAGCGCTGGGTCATCAAGTTAGGCAGCGCGCTGCTTCGTGGTGACGACACGGGTCTCAATACTGACCTTATTCGCTCGCTTGCACACGCATGTGTTGAATTACGCGGGCAGGGAATCGACGTCGTGTTGGTTTCCTCGGGCGCTATCGCGAACGGCATGGCTCGCCTGGGTTGGAGTGCTCGTCCGTCGGAATTACCCCAACTTCAGGCGGCGGCTGCCGTCGGTCAGATGGGCCTGATTCGAGCGTATCAGAGAGCGTTTGAGGAATTTGAGGTAGAGACCGCGCAAGTCTTGCTCACAAGTGCGGATCTGAGCGATCGCACGCGATATTTAAATGCACGAAGCGCCCTTCGGTCCATGCTTACGTTCGGAATCGTCCCGGTCATCAACGAAAACGATACCGTCGCTACTGATGAGATTCAGTTTGGTGATAACGATACGCTCGGCGCGTTGGTGGGGAACCTCATTGAAGCGGATCTGCTGGTCATTCTGACCGATCAGGACGGTCTTTACGATGCGGATCCTCGGACGCATCCTGACGCCCGACTGGTCAAAGAGGGTAAGGCGGGTGACCCCAGTCTGGAAGGCTATGCCGGCGGCTCCGGGTCTTTGGGACGAGGCGGTATGAGAACAAAGGTACTGGCCGCCGCAAAGGCGGCGCGTTCGGGGGCCGCAACCGCGATCTGCTCTGGACGTGACCCGCAGAATCTTATAAAGATCGCCAGGGGTGAGAATCCGGGCACTTTGCTGAGCGCTGCCACGGGCCGGATGGCGGCGCGCAAGCAATGGTTGGCGGGACGAATGCGCGCCAACGGGCGCCTCACGGTAGATGCCGGCGCTGAACGCGTGCTACTCGAAGGCGGTAAGAGTCTGCTGCCCGTCGGGGTGGTGGCGGTCGAAGGAAGGTTTCAAAGAGGCGATCTGGTTGATTGCGTCTCTGCGACATCAGCGAAAGTCATTGCCCGGGGCTTGGTGAACTATTCCTCTGAGGAGGCGCTGAGGATTGCGGGCCAATCGAGTCGGTCTATCGAGACTCTGCTGGGCTACATCGATGAGCCCGAGCTAATTCACCGGGACAATCTTGCGTTGCTTTGACGCTGGGTCAAGAGCAACGCTCCGGACTTCACTTAAACGGCGGGCGCGGCCTTCGCCTTCAGTCTGGCGTTGAGGCGGCTTTTTAGGCGAGCCGCGCGGTTCGGATGAGCCAGACCTTTTCGCGCGGCTCGATCTACCTTGGACGAAAGCTCTCGGTAGGCCGCCTGCGCGGACGGCACGTCATCGCTGTTGATCGCGCTGATGAAGCGCTTGATTGAGGTTCGCATGCTGGAGCGCTGCGACATATTGCGCTCCCGACTGTCGGAAGCTTGGCGCGCACGCTTGCGTGCCTGAGGTGAGTTAGCCAATGGATCGATCGTTAATACAGGGGAATATGACGGGTGAGTGAAGGACGATTCGCGATGATCCGCTCGGTGGGGACCGTCGGGGGCATGACGCTGACGTCCCGTGTCACGGGATTGATCCGGGATATCGCCTTTGCCCAGTTTCTCGGCAGCGGTCCGATCGCGGATGCCTTTTTCGTAGCTTTCAGGATACCCAATTTTTTCCGCCGCATTTTTGGCGAAGGCGCACTGTCCGCAGCCTTTGTTCCGGTTTATTCAGAGTACGAGAGCCGGTATCCCGAGCGGGAGGTAAAGGCCTTCCTTAGCCTGATGGCGGGCAGGTTAGGCCTTATCCTGATCCTCTTCACTTTTTTTGGGGTGCTTTTCGCGCCCCAATTGATCCACCTTATTGCTCCCGGATTTGCTGCTGAACCGCTGAAATTTGATGCGGCCGTCACTACGTTACGACTGGCCTTTCCTTATCTGTTTTTCATCTCTCTCGTGGCTTTAGCGGCCGGTATTCTCAATACCCACAGTCGCTTTGCAGTCGCTGCCGTTACCCCCGTGCTTTTGAATTTGTGCCTTATCGTCACAGTGTGGCTGTGGGTGCCCACAAGCGAAAACCCCGCAATGGCGCTCGGTGGCGGCGTGCTACTGGCAGGGTTCATTCAGTTTGGCTTCCAGCTGCCGTTTCTCAGGCGCCTTGGGCGCCTCCCGCGACCAACTCTTCGCGCCAGATCCTCCGAGGAGGGGTTGGCTGAGGCAGGCGTATCTCAGGTGTTTCGGCTTATGCTGCCCGCAATCTTTGGCGTGTCGATCGCCCAAATTAATTTGCTCGTGAACACCATTTTGGCTTCTTTCCTGGTCACCGGAAGCGTCTCTTGGCTTTATTACTCTGACCGGCTTATGGAGTTTCCATTGGGCGTATTTGGGGTTGCCCTTGCCACGGTCATATTGCCCAGTCTGTCCCGAAATGTCGCTGAAGGGAACAACACAAAATACGGGATGACTCTTGATTGGGCGCTTCGACTGGTTTTTCTGATCTGTGTTCCGGCGACAATCGGGCTTGTCACATTAGCGGTACCTCTCATAGCGACGCTGTTTCAATACGGCGCATTCTCGGCGGATGACGTTGAGATGGCATCCAGAAGCCTCGTAGCATTTGCAATCGGATTGCCCGCATTTGTCCTGATCAAAGTTCTGGCACCTGGCTTCTATGCCCGAAAGGACACTCGGACTCCGGTCGTGATCGGCGCTATTGCGATGGCGGTAAATGTGGTAGTGGCGCTCCTGCTGGTCTGGTCTATGGCCCACACCGGACTTGCCCTCGCCACCAGTATTTCCGGGGCTGTTAATGCAACGCTCCTTTATATCTACCTGCGACAGCGAACAGGGTTTCGTCTCGCATCCGGCTGGATCTCGTTTATCTCTCGGGTAGGTATCGCGGGCGGTGTCATGGCGTTAGTGCTCTATGGTGCGGTACCTGAGTTTGCGGTATGGACCAGTGCAAATGGTGCTTGGCGGGTGTCCCAACTGGCAGTTTGGATTGTCGCTGGGGGAGCCTCCTACTTTGCCGCCCTTTATCTGATGGGCGTGCGGGCTCACCAGCTGATCGAAAGACCCGTCTCATGACGACATTGCTTTCAGCTGAGGTGGTGGCCCTGATCGGAAAGCAGGGACAAACGCGATTGTTCACGTTGACGGAGGCAACCGAGGCGCTGCCTGTGGTGAAAAAGCTGACCGCGTCCGCGGCTAAGGAGCTTCTACCGATTCAGGATCAGATGGGGCAGCTGCTCGACTGTGATCCGCGTCTGCCGAAAATCGAATCCGGGTTCGAAGACATTGTGCGTCGATGGGTTGCCGGCGTACAGCGTCTGGGCCTGAAAGTGTCCGGACTTTGGGAGGTGGGGTTCGACACGGGTGATGGATACTTGTCGTGGCGTCACCCCGAGATACGTCTGGCATACTTTCGTGTATACGGCGATGATTTCCAGTTTCGACGCCCACTGAGTGATGTGATTGAACAGCAGCAGCCTGAATGGGCATTTTCGTGAGCACATAAGCATTCCCGATGAAGCTGATCCGCGACCTTCATAACCTAAATGCCCTTCATCGACCCGCCGTGGTATCGATCGGCAACTATGATGGAGTGCATCTCGGCCACTGCCGCCTGATTCATGCGCTCAAAAAAAAGGCGAAAGCGCTCGGCGCACAAATGACGGTGCTGACTTTCGAGCCCCATCCTCATGAATTTTTCAGCCCGAAGAATGCGCCGCCTCGCCTTATGAATTGGCGCGAAAAGATGGATGCCTTATGTCAGCAGGGCGTGGATCAGGCGATGACCCTTCGCTTTAACGATCGGCTATCGCAGACGTCGGCTGAAGATTTTGTGGAAAACCTCCTTGTTGGAGGATTAGGCGCCCAACACATCGTGATTGGCGACGATTTCAGGTTTGGACGAAAGCGCCTTGGCGATGTCGCACTGTTGACACGCCTTGGGCGCCGCTTTGGCTTCACTGTTGATACGATCGATACCTGCATAGTTGAAGGCGAGCGCGTGAGCAGCACGCGGATTCGTGAGGCGCTGCGAGTTGGCGATTTTCCGTTGGCGGAGCGCCTGTTGGGTCATCCATTTACGATGTCGGGTCGGATATCGCATGGCGATAAGCGCGGGCGGACGATCGGATTCCCGACAGCGAACATCGTCCTTAGGTATGAGAATCTTCCGGTTTGGGGCGTCTATGCGGTTCGGCTAAGGGTGTCAGACGGGAGGGTATTCGGCGGAGTCGCTAACGTCGGCAGTCGGCCCACGGTGGGCGGACAGAAGATTCTGTTGGAGACCCACCTTTTTGACTTCCACGAGACGATATACGGGTCTCGCGTAATCGTTGAATTTGTCGAAAAGATCCGCGATGAGCAGAAATTTGATTCGTTTGAACGCCTGCGTGAGCAAATTGATCGCGACGCACAGGCCGCACGAGTTTGTCTGGGTGTTGAGCGAATCAGCGATACCGCAAGCGCAACGAGAAGCGCAAAGGAAACCAAGGTCTGATGAGGGGGGAGCGCCTGGTTTTTTTCATTACGGCGGCTGCCTGGCTCGTTCTTGACCTCGGCACAAAGCAATTCATGCAGGACCTCCTTGGACGGGTAGGCTCTGTCCTGTGGTTTGACGGCTTTCGCTTCGTTCTGGTCTACAACCACGGCGCGGCTTTTGGCTTCCTAAGCTCGGCAGGAGGCTGGCAACGAGGGTTCTTTATCGTCCTTGCCGCGCTGGTCGCGCTTTATCTGGTGTGGCGTCTGTGGTTAGCGCGCCCAAGAGAGAAACAGTTTAATCTGGGCCTTTCGTTTATTCTCGGCGGCGCCATAGGGAATATGGTGGATCGGATCAACCATGGCTACGTGATCGATTTCATCGATATTTATGTGGGCGCCTGGCACTGGCCGGCCTTTAACATTGCCGATATAGCGATCTCCATCGGGGCTGTCATTGTGATTGCGGATAGTTTGGGACTGAATCTTCTTGGCAGAGGCCGCCAAGAGGCTCCAAAAAAGGATAGCGGGGTATGAGCAATCCGGAGACGGCTGAGTGGGGGGACCGCATATACCTACGGTACCGGGTGCTTGATTCAAACGGGGGCCTACTGGAAGAGTCAGGCCAGACCGTCGATGGTTATGAGTTAGGAAACAGCGATCTTCCTGACCCGGTGCAGTCACGGCTTGTGGGTGCGGCTCCCGGAACGCCAATCTCGGTTCTGATATCAGCCAAGGATGAAGCCTTCGGGCCGCATGACCCGATGCAGATCCAAAGATTACCCCGATCCCAATTTGAAGGGCTCGACCCTGGCGTTTCAGTGGAGCTGAAAGCCGGCGCGTTGGTGGAATTTGCTCTACCGGGCGAAAATTTAGTGGCAGGCTATGTAGTCGACATCAACTCTGAAGAGGTGGTGGTTGATTTCAATCACCCGCTGATAGGAAGGGACTGCGTGTTTGAGCTTGACTTGGTTGATCTCGTAAAGGCGGGACATGAGCCCGGGTCATCCGTATAGGCCAACAGATGAGTCGACCTGCTATACCGGTGGTTCTTGCAAACCCCAGGGGCTTTTGTGCCGGGGTGGATAGGGCTATTGAGATTGTCGAGCGGGCGCTTGCGATCCACGGCGCCCCTATCTTTGTTCGGCATGAAGTCGTGCATAACCGGTTCGTTGTCGAAGACCTGAAGAAAAAAGGGGCCGTATTTGTACAGGAGGTGAGTGATGTCCCAGACGGGGCCACAGTGATCTTTAGCGCCCATGGGGTTGCACGTGAGGTCCAGCTAGCGGCCAATCTGCGAGGACTTAAAGTGTTGGACGCCACTTGCCCACTGGTCACCAAGGTGCATTCAGAGATGAGTCGCTACGGTCGGGAGGGTAAGACCGTGATACTGGTCGGGCACGCCGGACACCCGGAAGTAGAGG
>RGTL01000062.1 GCA_010025385.1 Gammaproteobacteria bacterium
TTCCAATGTGTCCCGGGAGCAGGCCGAAGTAAGCCAACACGGCCTCGCGCTCATCACGGTAATCAAATTCCACATAGCCGGCTGGATCACCTTCCCGATACAGCACGTAGACCTGATTCTTCTCATGACTCAGAACCTCGGCCAGAGTTTTATCAGACATTGCCCGGCGTTCGTACCAAAGCCATGGTTCCCCAACATGGTTGTAGAGGAATCGATAAAAGGGCACCGTCGGCGTTTTGACCCGTAAGATCGCAAGCCCGGCCGCGGGCGAGCGCATGGCTGAACCTGAGGGCGCGCGCGTCATCTCCAGATGCGTGATCGTGACCGATAACGTGCCATCAGGCCCGGGCTGTGGCGTGGTCGCAAAGGAGATGGGTGTGTTGGGCATCAGCGCATTTTAAGAGGTGTTTATCCAGACTTCCCGGAATCCGCCTCGGCGGGCTGTATTTTTTTCTCGGTGAGCATGAATAGTCCGCCCAGCAGTGACCAGGCGGCGACATGGATGCGATGCAGGACGGACAGCGCTACCCCCCGGGTTCGCATGATCTCCTCGGCGCCGGCAACCCCGCCGAGGTTCGCGGCACCGAACTTACCAATTAAAAATCCATAGGCGGCCTCTCCGATACCCCAGCCTGCCGGCGCAATCGGCACCCCCTGGACCACCGAGGCCACGGGCACAATGAAAAAGAGATCCGCCAGGCCAATTCCGACACCCAGGCTCTCAGCCATGCAGAAAAAACTGCCGACGAAGAGCGTGTAGATCAAAGGACTGACCAGAATCCAGATACCGATGCCGCCGAGGTGTTCTCGATAGTGCATCACGGCTTGGTCAAGCTCCTTTATCAGGAGGCCAATTTTTGATGGTAAGTAGGACACCAGGATCTCGAAACGTATCAGTCGACGGAGTGTGGGGCTAATAAGAAGAAAGCAGAAACAAAGGGCCGCGAGACCCGTGACCCAGATCGTGGTGGCAAACACCGGAAAGCGTTCCATTGCCAGGAGACTCGCCAGGCTGCCCACAAAAATAAGTGAGAGCAGTCCAACAATGCGATCGACCACTATGGAGACAATCGCGCGAATTTTCTGACCGGGACATCGCCGGGCGATGTACACGGCCTTTGCTACATCGCCGCCCGTCGCGCCCGGAATGACGTTGTTGAAAAACAGGCCGATCCAGCCGTATTTTTGCGCCTCGAGAAAGGTCACACCCAGCCCATTGGCTCTGAGCAGAAACCACCATCGGGAGTTGATACAAATAAAGAACACGATGAAAAGCAGAGCGCCTACGGCAAAAAGGGGGCCATCCAGATTCTTGACGTACGTCAAGAGCCCCGGCGAGATGGTGACCCGGGATCCGTCGGGTTGTTCGCCGCGAACGACTGTTAGCGTCTCGGCGGTGTCTGCGCTAGTGAAACGGACCGTATCCTGATCCCAGTTACCCACAATACGGCCTGTCAACGTGATCTTAGAGCCGTCGCTTGTGATTTGATTGACCGTATCGATCCAGTTCACATTGGCCACGATGACGGCAAGAAGCCCGGCCACCGCGGCCAGTTTCAGGACACCGAAAATTAGGGTTTTTTGCGTCATGTCAGGCGGTCGCCGGGTAACCATCCTCTGTCTTCACAGACGAGCCTTTCGTCTCAGGTGAAAATCCCGCTCGTTATGGGGTTATCGACAGAAGCGCCCGAACTCGGGGCAAGGCGGTACTATTTTTAGAGGCGGTACTATTTTTAAAGGAGGCGTGTAATATATGAGAATCTGAGTCCGATTTGGCGTCGGGCTGTTCAAGGATGAATTCGAGCCAAGGATTTTAGAAGGATTAGAAGGAGAGGTATGCATAAAGCGTTGGTTATGGAGGCTGATGCCTGCACCGGGTGCCATCAGTGTGAAATGATGTGCTCTTACGGGAAGGTGGGGGCGTTCAACATCTCTAAATCCGTGATGGACATAACGGCCTTCGACGGCGGCGCGCTCAATGTGCCCTCGACCTGTACCCAGTGTGAAGGGGCCTGGTGCATGGTGGTGTGCCCGGTTCAGGCGATCACCGTGAATCCGGCGACAGGAGCCAAAGAAGTCTCTGCGGAGGTGTGTGTGGGCTGCAAGGTCTGCACAATCGCCTGCCCATTTGGCGCCATTAACTACGACCCCGATTCGGGGGTGGTGACCAAGTGTGATCTTTGCGGCGGCGCGCCGATGTGTGTGGAGGCTTGTCCAACGACCGCGCTGGCCTATATGGCAGAAGACAGTACGGGCTACGAAAAAATGCGCCGTCATGCGGTCATGTCGGCAGGTCTGCCAGAGGGTACCGCCTGATGTGTAGTCCTGCGATTCGACCGGAATCCAAGACGAGTACTTAAGGCGTGAATCGGGGCGGCAGTCGGCGTTCCGCCACGGTTCGGCCAGAACAGAGGCGGTAAGGCGCTCAATTATTGAATAGCAAATCGATAGCAAATGAAAGGAAAGTTAGCCTGACGGAGAAAAGCACCCGAAGGGGCTAAAAAATTTTTGATAAACGATCTTTAAGGAAGATCATTAAGGAAGGAGGAGTTTCATATGAGCTGGACCGGAAAAATATTACGAGTGGATCTTGGAGCAGGCACCTGCACTAGCGAGCCACTGAACATGCAGTGGGCAAATGATTACATGGGTCAACGCGGTCTCGCGACGAAGTATCTCGTCGAGGAAACAGACCCGAAAGTCGATCCTTTCTCTCCGGACAACAAAATGATTTTCGCGACGGGCCCGCTGACGGGCACGATCGCGCCAACGTCGGGCCGCTGGTCCGTGGTCTGCAAAGGGCCTCTTACGGGCGCCATCGCCTGCTCGAACTCCGGAGGTTTCTTCGGTGCCGAGCTAAAGAACGCGGGCTGGGATATGGTCATTTTCGAGGGTAAATCGGCGTCCCCGGTGTATCTCGACATTACGAACGACAAGGCTGAGCTCAAGGACGCCTCTGATCTGTGGGGCAAATCGGTCTGGGAAACCGAGACCGAGTTACGGGAGCGTCGTGGCGATCCCGATGTCCGTGTCGCTTCGATTGGGCTCGCCGGTGAAAACGGGGTGCTCTATGCCGCAGTGGTGAATGATATGGATCGTGCCGCCGGACGCTCGGGCGTTGGGGCCGTCATGGGCTCAAAGCACCTTAAAGCGGTTGTGGTTCGAGGAACGGTCGGCGTCAAAGTGAAAGATCCCATGGCGATGATGAAGACCTCAAACGCCGCCAAAGAAATCCTCGCTGAAAACGCGGTAACCGGCCAGGGCCTGCCGACGCATGGCACGCAGGTGCTGATGAACGTCATCAACGAAGTGGGCGCGCTGCCGACGCGCAACGGCCATGACGTACAGTTCGACGGCGCCCACGATATCAGTGCGGAAGCGATGGCTGAGGTGCGCGAGAGCGATGGCCAGGCGAATCTGGTCTCCAATCATGCCTGCTTCGGTTGCCCGATCTCCTGCGCGCGACGATCGAAAATCGATCCCACGCACTTCACGGTGAAAGATAAGCCTAAGTATCAAATCGTTAGTGGCGGTCTGGAATATGAGGCGGCCTGGGCGTTGGGCGCCGCTAACGGTGTTAACGACTTGGATGCCTTAACCTACGCAAACTTCGTGTGCAACGAGCAAGGTCTTGATCCTATCTCGCTGGGCGCGACGATTGGCGCGGCGATGGACCTTTACAAAGTAGGCGCTATCTCAAAAGAGGATACGGGTGGTCACGCCCTCGAATTCGGCAACACCGAGGCCTTTGTGGCCATGGTGGAAGCAACCGCTCGAGGCGAAGGATTTGGCAAAGAGATCGGACAGGGGTCGCGTCGGCTGTGTGAGAAATACGGGCATCCGGAGTTCTCAATGACCGTTAAAAGTCAGGAGTTTCCGGCCTACGACCCGCGCGGTATTCAGGGCATGGGTCTGACCTACGCGACATCGAACCGCGGTGCCTGCCACCTGCGCAGCTACACGGTGGCTTCCGAGGTATTGGGAATTCCTGAGAAGACCGATCCGCTTGTCACGGAGGGCAAAGCCGGGCTCGTTAAGGCGTTTCAGGATGCGACTGCTGCTGTTGATTCCAGTGGTACCTGCGTGTTCACTACCTTTGCGCTGTCCGGTGAGGACATCGCTCCGATGGTCGATGCCGCCTGCGAGGGCGATTGGAGCGTCGAGCGATTCGTTGAGGTGGGCGAGCGCATCTGGAATATGGAGCGTCAGTACAACATCGCGGCCGGCTTCACCGGTGCGGACGATACCCTGCCTGAGCGGATGCTAAAGGATGCGGCTAAAACCGGTCCAGCGGAAGGCAAGGTAAACGGACTGAGCGAGATGCTGCCGGAGTACTACCAGCTTCGCGGTTGGGATGACTCCGGTGTGCCTTCTGCTGAGACGCTCGCCCGTCTCGGTCTCTAACGCCGCCGTTCAAGCAAGCCGTTAAAGCGAATGCCCCGGCGGTCGACGGACCGTCGGGGCAATCTTTATTTAAAGGGTTAACGTACGATGCACTATGTCATTGCCGGTGCCGGACCGGCCGCGGTAGCGGCCGCCGAGCACCTGAAGGAACTGGACCCATCGGCCAAAGTGACGATGATCGGCGCGCAGCAGCAGCCGCCCTACTCACGAATGGCCATTCCCTACTACCTGACCGGGAAAGTAAAGGAGGAGGGCACCTATCTTCGTCGAGCGGCGAATCATTACGAGGAAAAAGGAATTGAGTTCGTGCACGGTGAGGTGGTGAGTCTGGATGGGCCGGGGCACACCGTGTCTCTGGCCGACGGCCAAACCATTGGGTACGACAAGTTATTGCTTGCGACGGGCGCGGAGCCGATTATCCCGCCCGTTCCCGGAATGGACGATCCGCGGGTTCAGCAGTGCTGGCATCTTGAGGATGCCGAACGAATTATTGAGCTGGCGAAACCGGGCGCACGAGCGGTACAGGTCGGCGCCGGCTTTATCGGCTGCATTATTCTCGAGTCGTGGGTATTGCGCGAAGTCAACCTGACGGTGGTTGAGATGGGGCCTCGAATGGTTCCGCGCATGCTGGGAGAAAAAGCAGGTGGACTGCTACAGAAATGGTGCGAGTCCAAAGGCGTCACGGTTCATACCAACACTCGGGTGCAATCGATCGAATCAACTCCTGAGGAGCTGAAGGTGGTCTTAGAGAATGGGGAAACCTGTGCCGCGGACGTGGTGATCGTGTCCACTGGTGTCAAACCCCGAATCGCCTATCTTGACGGTAGCGGGATTACAGTGGATCAGGGCATCGTAGTCGATCAGCACATGCAGACCAGCGTGGCCGACGTTTACGCAGCGGGGGACTGTGCGCAAGGTCTGGATTTTTCGACCGGCGAAACCGCGGTGCATGCGGTGCAGCCCACCGCCACTGAGCACGGACGGGTGGCGGCCGCCAACATGGTAGGCAATAACAGTCTGCCGTATAAAGGCAGTCTCAACATGAATATTCTCGATACCCTAGGCCTGGTCACGTGTTCTTTTGGAGCGTGGGAAGGCGTTGAGGGTGGAGACAGTGGCGAGATGTTTAACGAAGGCAATTACCAATATATCAATCTGCAGTTCAAGGATGACGTCCTGGTAGGGGCTAACTCCGTGGGCTACCACGAACACCTTGGCGTCTTGCGCGGCCTCATTGAAACCCAGGTACCGCTGGGCGCCTGGAAAGAGCGTCTTAAAAAAAATCCGGTACAGCTGGCCGATGCGTATGTTGGAGTGAACCAGTCTGAGCTTAAGGTCTCTTGAGGCCCACCTGTGGGAATTACCTTCAAGTTGTATGCGGGTTTAAGTCAGTATCTGCCCCCGACGGCTCACCGCAATGCGGCGACGCTGGAGCTGCAGGCTGAAGAGACCGTGGAACAGTTTATCGATCGCCAGAAAGTCCCCCGCGCAGAGGTTCACCTCGTGCTGGTTAATGGACGGCATCTCGAAGGTCCCGAGCGGGAGCGCCATATTCTCAAGGAAGGGGATACCCTGGCGATCTGGCCACCGGTGGCCGGCGGCTAGAGCAGAGCCTGCGCGCAACTGAAGGGCCATGGAAGTTCGAAAAGATCTGGGGGTCAGTCACGCGGTGTTCTTCCGCTCGCTCGCCCAGTTGCCCGACGGTTGGGTCTCGGAAACGCATCCTGAGGGCGCTACGCTGGCTTATGGAGGCGGCAGAGTCACGATCGAACTGGAGCCGGAGCGCGAACGTCGTATTGGGTTAATTTGTATTCCCTTTACGCCCACCGTATTCCGGTTTGAAGGCCTCTCCGACGATGAGCGGGAAGCCTTTCAATCCCGTTTTGACCTGACGTTCCAGCGCGGTGGGGGCTAGCCTTTCGCTGGCCTGCCTGATGAACATGAACCCGATTACAGACACGCTAAATCGACCGCTTCGCGATCTTCGGATTTCGGTCACGGACCGTTGTAATTTTCGGTGTGTATATTGCATGCCGCGAGAGATATTTGGACCGGGTTATGCGTTTGTGCCTCGCAAGGACCTTCTGACACTCGAAGAAATTGCCCGCCTGGCGCGTATTTTTGCGCAGATCGGGATGCGCAAGGTACGCATTACCGGGGGCGAGCCGCTCATCCGGCGCAATCTTGAGCATTTGGTGGAGATGGTCAGCGCGATAGATGGAGTAGACGATATCAGCCTTACTACCAATGGGTCCATGCTGACCGCTCGTCGGGCGATCGACCTGAAGGCGGCGGGCTTGAGGCGTCTTACGGTCAGCTTGGACGCGCTTGATGACGAGACGTTCAAGAAGATTAACGACGTCGATTACCCTGCTATTCGTGTGCTCGACGGAATCGATAACGCGCGGGCCGCGGGCTTCAACGATATCAAGGTCAACGCCGTGATTCGACGGGGTCTCAACGAACATGCCGTGATGGATCTGGTCGAGCATTTTCGTGGCTCGGGCTGTATCGTCCGTTTCATCGAATACATGGATGTTGGGGAGACCAATGGATGGAATCTGGACGATGTGCTTCCGGCCAAGCAGTTGGTTGAGCAAATCCATGCCCGGTTTCCATTGGATCCTGTCGACCCAAATTACCGCGGCGAAGTGGCCAAGCGGTGGCGCTATCGGGACGGCGCCGGCGAAGTGGGCTTCATCACGTCGGTCACGGAATCCTTTTGCGGCGATTGTTCCCGCGCTCGCCTGTCGGCAGTGGGGCAGGTCTATACCTGCCTGTTCGCCTCAGAGGGGCATGACCTCAGAGAACTGCTGCGCTCCGGTGCGGACGATGACGCACTGCTCTCGCGCGTGAGGTCGATCTGGTCCGCTCGTGACGATCGATATTCTGAGCTGCGAGGATTAAACGTCCCGATTCCAGGTTCAGGCCGAGGTAAAGTGGAGATGTCTCACATCGGGGGCTAGCCGCGAGTCGGATAGTCCGGGCGCTGCTGACAGGCCGGACAGTCTTCATTGCGCTTCAGGTGAATCGATTGCCATTCCATCGCAATCCCATCAAACATCAGCACACTTCCCACTAATCCAACGCCGGTTTTAAGCAGCACGTTGAGGGTCTCCAGCGCCTGCATGGTGCCTATGACCCCTACAATCGGGGCAATGACGCCTTCCATAGCGCACGTCGCGCCCTCCACACCGGTATCCGGGTAAAGGCATCGATAGCAGGGCGACACCGGGTCGCGCGGATCAAAGGTGGTGATCTGACCCTCCCAGCGTATCGCGGCCCCCGATACCAGGGGCGTACCCGCCTGAAGACAGGCGTCGTTCAGATCGAACCGCGAGGGGAAGTTATCGGTGCAATCGACCACCACATCAGCGGCCGCAACGGCCTCAATAAGATCCTTGCCGTCCAGCGCGTAATCCACCACCTCAACCCGGCATTGGGGATTAAGCTGCGCAATAGCTTGTTGAGCGGAGGCCGCTTTCGGTTCTCCGATCATGGCTTGGCGGTGAATGATCTGGCGCTGCAGGTTCGACTCATCCACCCGATCAAAGTCGGAGATTGTCAATCGACCAACGCCGGCGCTTGCCAAATAGAGCGCGACAGGGGATCCAAGCCCCCCCATGCCAATAATCAGCGCATGGCTGTTCAGAAGTCGTGTTTGCCCCTCGACACCGACTTGCGGCAGTTTGATTTGCCGGCTGTAACGATTCTGTTCGGTTTCGTGCATGAGGTGCTGATGTTTTGACGTCGAGTTCAAAGGCCTAGAACATCTGCTCGTATATCTGATAGGGGGTTCGTGTCATCTTGAGATGCTCATAAACGCGTTGCGCTTTCAGGTTGTCTTTTTCAACATACAAACGGATACCCCTGACGTCGCCGTGGGCAGTCGCTTGGGAAACCACGGCTTCGTAAAGTTGTCGGAAAACGCCTTTCTGGCGGTGGGTCGGGAGCACATAAACGCTCTGTATCCACCACAGATCGCCGTTGCGCCAGTCGCTCCACTCAAACGTGATCAAAAGCGCACCAATGCACGTCTCGCCTGCCTCGGCAATCAGGTAAAACCCGCGCGCCGATGATTCGATAACGCCGCTCACGCCGGACTGGACCGTCGCCGGATCGAGAGACCGGTCCTCGGTTTCCTGCGCCATGGCGATGTTAAACTCAGCCAACGTCTGAATGTCTCTGGTCGCAGCGCGTCTGATCTTGATCGCTTCGGGAGGCATATTTACTGCGCCGTTTCTTTTTTACTCAATGATCTGTATCGCCTGGAGGCGTCCCATCGATGACTGAACCGTCCCCTAACGACAATATTAACAAAGCAGCATTTATTGGGCTTGGCGTTATGGGGTATCCCATGGCCGGGCATCTGGTCAAAAAGGGCTACGACGTCACGGTGTTTAACCGAACTGCGGCTCGAGCCGAGAAGTGGGTTGCCGAGTTTGG
>RGTL01000063.1 GCA_010025385.1 Gammaproteobacteria bacterium
CCGCCTGCGGCAGTTGGTCTTTGGCGGCGCTACCAGTGAGATTTTCAATCACGCGAGCTGTCCGGTAATCCTCTGCCATTAGCGCCAGTAACGCATGCGGCCCGTAGATAAATTGAGGTACGCGATCCCGGTCAGCGACGTTCGCTTTCAGACTACTGATGCGTAGCACCCTCTGGGGTAATCTGGCCAAAGCTCTTGAGCACCTCAATCGTGCCGCCCGAATTCACTTGGCCAATAAAAATTTCGCGGGTCAGATGACGGTTCTCGTTTACCTGAACTGTCCCTAGAGGGCCCTCGTATGAGGATCCAATGAGCGCCTTTTCAACGGCTTGGGGATCGGTGGTCGATGCGCGCTCAACCGCCTGTGCCCACATGTGAACGGCGACATAACTCGTAACTGCCGCGTCGTTGAGTTTCTTTTCAGCCCCGTAGCGATTTTTGTACTTGCGCATAAAAGACTTTATTTTGTCGTTCGAAGAATCTTCAAAAAAGCCCTGACTTAGGTGGGCGTCCTCAAAATATTTTGCACCCCATTGATCTATCGAGGATTCATCGATAGAAAAACTGAGAGAGAAATAGCCATTTTTTCGATTTACGTAATATCGATTCATCTCGCGAAACAGAGATTCGTTGCTGTCGCCGTTGACGGTATTCAGGATGACGCCACCCCTCGGCATCGAAGCTCGGATCTTCTCGATTAGATCCGGTTTGATGGTTTGTCCGAGAAAGACATATTCTTCGCCTGTGATGCGCCCGCCGGCGGCTTCGATATGTTTCCGGAAAAGTTTATTTGCTGTGATTGGGTAGATATAGCTGGACCCCACCAAAAAGAAATCGCGGTGGCCCTGTGCCAAAAACCAGTCGATGGCGGGGAGCGATTGCTGTTCGGGTGTCGGTCCCAGGTAGAAAACATGGGGCGCGTTTTCCCCACCCTCATATTGAATCGAGTAAAACAAGAGCGCATTGCCTGAGCTAAAAAGTGGAGTCATCGCTTTTCGCCCTGCAGAAGTCCATCCCCCGAACACCACTTTGATTTCACTATCTCCCAACAGACTCTCCGTGACCCAGCCATGCTCATCGGCGTCGGATCGCGCGTCCTCAATTATGGGTACGAGTTTTGATGTTTTCCCCTCAATCGTGATCCCGCCGCCGCGGTTGATATCTTCGATTGCAAGGATGAGTCCTGAGAGAGCGGAATCCTCGGATACGGCCATCGTTCCCGTTTGGGAGTGAATGACGCCCACCTTTATTTCATCGTTGAATGTGACGCGCTGATCCTCTGAGCAGCCAACCAGAAAAAACGTCGCACAGAGAGCGCCTGCAACAGAGTGTTTATATCGGCGTAGCGTCATAAGTTGGCTAAGTGGTGATCTCGATCTAGAGTTGGATCCGGAACAGCATTAGCGCTTGAATCATCGAAATAAGCACAATTGCAGCAATCCAGGCCACCGTAAGGTTGCGTCTATAAATCTTGCTTGCGTCAAGACTTTCCGCTTTAGGACGAATGCTCCAAACCGAGATGAATGCTGATATCCCGATGAAAAACATGACAAGAATGTGGATCTGATCAATCAGCGTGATAACACCCATTGCGCTCAGGTCAATCGATGTGTTGCGCATGCTAATGACATTGGTAAAAACGGCACCGGCGATCAAGCCGAAGCGTGGCACGGGAATCTTAAGAGGGATAAAAAATGCAATGAAAGCAAGCATCGCGGCAGCAATCGTACCTGTGATCATTTTCCAGAAGCCAAGGCGGCTTGAGCGCGCGACCGTGATGGAGATATCTGCCGCTGAGAATGCCGTTTCCGCCAGGTATGCGTTCGCAGGATTTCCAAGCGCACTTGACGCTGTCGAGCGGGTTCCAAATATATTGGCGCCGATAATGTTCCACTCGCCGAGCTCGAGGCCGTCATTTACGATGGTGTCAGTATTGTTACTGACGAAGCGTAGCTGGTTGTAAGTGAAATCCTCTATACGGAGCGGGACCTTAAGATATTGAACGTCGTACGGAAAATCTCGAACGTCCCACTGATGTGGAACGACTGCCCGTACATATTGTCGATAGACGATTCCTCCACCAGTGACTACCTGTCCGCGTTCGGAAATTTTCATTTCGATCGCATTCTTAATAACCAGGCTGTCGAGGTAATTCGGTTTATTGATGCTCGCCTGATACCAGATATAGAAGCCGATTGAAAAAGATCCGCGCCGAATGTCAAAGTGCGATAACTCGTCGACAAGAACGTTTATTCGGAGATAGTCGGTGTCTTCCTGTCCAAAGCTAGGTTGCGAGAGGAGTAGCGACAGCAGTAGCACGTGTGTGAGTTTGCGCCACGCTCTGTTTAGGGCAAACCGTTTTCTGGAGTAGCGGATTTCCATCAGATCAAAAGCCAAATTCAACCCGGCGCTATTTTATAAACACGACCCATTACGGGTAATATCTCATATATCTTTTGCGCATTGCCAACACAGCAAATCCGGAGAAAGTCATGGGAATAGTTGAGTGGGCCTTGGTCCTGACACTGGTTAATTTTGAGAAAACCGAGTTGCCGCTATGGGACACCGGATTTAGGTTCGAAACCCTAGGCCAATGTCGCCAATGGACCGTCGATCACAAATGGAAGATGTGCTCGCATCCCGCTGAGAACAACGAATTTAACGCGTGTGAAAAATATCTAGGGTCTAGAACCCATGAGTGGTGTCTGCCTATTGTTAAGGAGTCGGATGGATAACGCGCGTTAATCGCAAAAGCCCACGCGAATTCCTCCGGCAGGGCAAATCAGCTATGCCATGTTGTTTCGCATCGCGGCGGGCGATATGTTGGGGCCGGATCAGCCCGTGATTCTTCAGTTGCTCGAAATTCCACCCGCCATGGACGCTCTCAAGGGTGTGGTGATGGAGCTTGATGACTGTGCGTTCCCGTTGCTTCAATCCGTTGAGTGCTCCGATGATCCGGTCAAAGCGTTTCGCGACACCGATTTTGCAATGCTGGTTGGCGCCCGTCCGCGCGGACCGGGCATGGAGCGCAAAGACCTGTTAACCGAGAACGCGAAGATTTTCTCCGTGCAGGGTAAGGCCCTGAATGAAAGTGCCAGCCGGCAGGTCCGCGTGCTGGTAGTGGGTAATCCCGCCAACACCAACGCATTGATTGCATCGGCGAACGCGCCGGATATCGATACCGCCCAGTTCACGGCGATGACGCGCCTGGATCACAATCGGGCGATCAGCCAGCTCGCGCAGAAAACAGGCGTGGCGACCACCGACGTGGGCCGCGTCACGATTTGGGGCAATCATTCCGCCACGCAGTATCCGGATATCCACCACGCCACGGTGGCCGGCAAGGCAGCGATTGATCAGGTCGATCAAGAGTGGATGGTGAACGATTTTATTCCCACCGTACAACAGCGGGGGGCGGCCATCATCAAGGCCCGTGGGGCGTCAAGCGCGGCATCTGCCGCTTCCGCCGCCATCGACCATATGCGAACCTGGGCACAAGGCACTGCCGAGGGAGACTGGGTCAGTATGGCTATCCCTTCAACAGGCGACTACGGGATCGAATCGGGTCTGATGTACTCGTTCCCGGTGCAGTGCGCAGGCGGGGGCTATTCCGTAGTGACGGGGCTTGCAATTAATGAGTTCAGTGAGGAGCGGATGCGGCTCACCGAGCAGGAACTGCGTGAAGAGCGCGATGGCGTACGGGATCTACTGGGCTGAGCCCTTTAATCACGCGGGCAGGTCAGGATCATGATTCGAATTGCCGTTGCCGGAGTAGCTGGGCGTATGGGCCGGGCGCTGGTGTCTGCCGTGCAGGAGCAGTCAACGACCCACGGCGGTCTGGCGCTTACGCATGCTTTCGAGCGGCCGGGGCATGATGCCATCGGGCTGAACACGTCGGTTCTGATCGGCGACGCCGGTCCGGGCGTCACCGTGGCGGACGATATCTCAGGCAGTGATTTCGATGTGCTGATCGATTTCACCTCGCCGCAATCCAGCCTGTCGAATCTTGAATACTGCGCGGCGCGCGGATTACGCGCCGTGATTGGCACGACCGGGTTTGATGCCGATCAGCGCGAGTCGATCCAACGTCTATCTCGCGAAACCGGCGTGGTGTGGGCGCCCAACATGAGCGTGGGGGTTAACGTCACCCTTAAGCTTCTAGAGGTGGCGGCCAAAGCATTTGGCGACACCGCCGATATCGAAGTGATTGAAGCGCATCATCGCCATAAGGTCGATGCGCCATCCGGTACGGCACTTAAAATGGGAGAGGTTGTCGCCGAGGCTCTGGATCGAAGCCTCGAAAAGCATGGCGTGTTTACACGCCACGGCGCGGTTGGCCCGCGCTCTGATTCCGAGATCGGATTTTCGACGATCCGCGCGGCGGATGTCGTTGGAGAGCACAGCGTCTGGTTTGCGGTTGCCGGCGAGCGAGTCGAAATCACGCACAAGGCCTCAAGCCGCGAGATATACGCCAACGGGGCGGTCCGTAGCGCCAGGTGGGTGCATGAAAAAACGTCTGGTCTTTTCGATATGCAGGATGTTTTGGGATTTCGAGGCGATTAATAATTGATGTTTTAAAGCCGCAAAGATAGAATGCGGTCCTTGGAATGAGGACGCCAACAGATTACCGAAAAAGGAGAAACCCAGGGGGTTTCTCCTTTTTTTTATGCCGACTGTGCGGGAGCGCTGAATGAATTCCGCAGTTCTGGTTCTTGAAGACGGCAGCGTTTTTCGCGGCCGCGCCATTGGCGCTGTTGCCGAAGCAGTCGGCGAAGTGGTCTTCAACACCTCCATGACCGGCTATCAGGAGATTGTTTCCGATCCGTCCTATGCCCAGCAGATTGTCACGCTGACTTGTCCGCATATCGGCAACGTCGGCGCTAATCATGAAGACACCGAGGCGCCTAACGCATTCGCGTGCGGGCTTGTGGTTCGGGATCTGCCGCGTCTGCTGAGCAATTTCCGATCCGAGGAGAGCCTGAGCGATTACCTGAAGCGCCAGAACGTCGTCGGCATCAGCGATATCGATACTCGCCAACTCACCCGCCTGCTGCGCGAGAAAGGCGCACAAAACGGCTGTCTGCAGGCCGGGGACATTGATGAGGATCGAGCCTTATCAAAGGCGCGCGCATTCGCCGGCCTCAAGGGAATGGATCTTGCCCAAACCGTGACCACCGCTGAGCCGTACCGCTGGGCCGAGGGCTCCTGGCATCTGGAGGGGGGTTTCGCAGCGACAGGCAAAAGCCGCTACCGCGTGGTTGCCTACGATTTTGGCGTTAAGCGCAATATTTTGAGGCTGCTGGTGGATCGTGGCTGCGAGGTCGAGGTGGTGCCGGCCAAGATGCCGGCAAAAGAGGTGCTGGCCCGAGAGCCTGACGGCGTATTCCTTTCAAACGGCCCGGGTGATCCCGAGCCGTGTGTGTACGCAATCGATGCGATTCGCGAAATTCTTCAAAGCCGAACGCCCGTGTTTGGAATTTGTCTGGGGCATCAGTTGCTCGGGCTGGCCGCCGGTGCACGCACACTGAAGATGAAGTTTGGTCATCACGGTGCCAATCATCCGGTGGTGGATTTGGCCACTCAGCGCGTGATGATCACCAGCCAAAACCACGGTTTCGCGATCGATCCCGAATCTTTGCCTGATCGTGTTCAAGTCACGCACCGGTCTCTTTTTGATCAATCGATTCAGGGCATCGCGCTGAACGACGTGCCGGCGTTTTCTTTTCAGGGTCATCCCGAGGCCAGCCCTGGTCCGCAGGATATCGTCCCGCTGTTTGATCAGTTCATCGCCATGATGGCAGCGAGTGAGCGCGATGCCTAAACGTCAGGACATCAAGACCATCCTGGTGGTGGGCGCTGGCCCGATTGTGATCGGCCAGGCCTGCGAATTTGATTATTCCGGTGTACAGGCCTGCAAGGCGCTTCGCGAGGAAGGCTATCGCGTGGTTCTGGTCAATTCCAATCCGGCAACGATCATGACGGATCCGGAATTCGCCGATGCGACCTACATCGAGCCGATCACCTGGGAGGCGGTTGCTCTCATCATTGAAAAAGAGCGGCCGGACGCGTTGCTCCCGACCATGGGAGGGCAAACCGCCCTTAATTGTTCCCTCGATCTGGTTCGCCACGGCGTCCTCGAGAAATTTGGTGTGGAGATGATCGGAGCCACCCGCGACGCGATCGACAAGGCGGAGGATCGGGAGCGCTTTAGGAACGCCATGCGGGACATCGGTCTTGAGGTGGTGCGCGGTGAACTGGCCCACTCGATGGAAGACGCCATGGCCGTGCTTGACCAAATCGGCTTTCCGATCATTATTCGGCCGTCCTTCACGCTCGGTGGGAGCGGGGGCGGTATCGCCTACAACACCGACGAGTACCAGGCCATCTGCGCCCGCGGACTGGATGCCTCGCCAACCAACGAGCTGCTCATCGAGGAATGCATCCTCGGCTGGAAGGAGTTCGAGATGGAGGTGGTTCGCGACAGTCGCGACAACTGCATCATCGTCTGCTCGATTGAAAACGTCGATGCGATGGGTGTACACACCGGCGATTCCATCACTGTGGCACCGGCACTGACCCTGACCGATAAGGAGTACCAAATTATGCGCAACGCCAGTATTGCGGTGTTGCGCGAGATTGGCGTAGATACTGGCGGGTCGAACGTGCAGTTTGCTATTGATCCTGCGACAGGCCGCATGGTCGTCATTGAGATGAATCCTCGCGTCTCACGCTCTTCGGCGCTGGCTTCAAAAGCCACCGGATTCCCAATTGCGAAAGTGGCTGCAAAGCTTGCCGTAGGCTACACGCTGGACGAGCTCGATAACGATATCACCGGCGGCGCCACGCCTGCGTCATTCGAGCCGTCGATCGACTACGTCGTGACAAAGATTCCCCGTTTCGACTTTGAGAAATTTCCGCAGGCCGATCCCACGCTCACTACCCAGATGAAGTCGGTGGGTGAGGCAATGGCTATCGGTCGTACCTTTAAGGAGTCCTTCCAGAAGGCGCTTCGCAGTCTTGAGATCGGCGCCACCGGCCTCGATCCGCTGTGGGGTGTAGCACAAGAGGCCGGCGGCGAACCCGATCTCGTCAGCCGGCTGCGGGTTCCGGGTGCGCGACGTGCCTGGTATATCGCGGATGCGTTTCGCGAGGGCCTGTCTCTTGATGAGGTGCAGCAACATACCGGTATCGATCCCTGGTTTCTGGCCCAGATTCAGGAACTGGTTGAAGCAGAGCGGGGTGTCGAGGGGCAATCACTCGATACCATCGAGAAAGACGCGCTGTATCGTCTGAAGCGCGATGGCTTTTCCGATGCCCGCCTCGCGAGCCTGCTTGGTGTGAGCGAGGATGATTTCCGGGCGAGGCGTCACGCGCTGGCAGTGCGTCCGGTTTATAAGCGGGTGGATTCGTGCGCTGGCGAGTTCGCTACACCTACCGCGTATCTGTACTCGACCTATGAAAGTGAGTGCGAATCCCAGCCCGACGAACGGTCCAAGATCATGGTTCTCGGTGGGGGCCCCAACCGCATTGGACAGGGCATCGAGTTTGATTATTGCTGTGTGCACGCGGCGATGGCCATGCGCGAAGACGGCTATCAAACCATTATGGTCAACTGTAACCCCGAGACCGTATCGACCGATTACGACACCTCCGATCGGCTGTATTTCGAACCGCTAACGCTTGAGGACGTGCTGGAGATCTGCGCGGTGGAAAATCCGACCGGTCTGATCGTGCAATACGGGGGACAGACCCCACTTAAATTGTCACGAGGCCTGGCAGCAGCGGGCGTACCGATATTGGGCACCTCGCCGGATTCCATACATAAGGCCGAGGATCGGGAGCATTTTCAGGCGCTCATTAACGAGTTGCAGCTTTTGCAGCCGCCGAACCGCACGGCCACCACAGAAACGCAGGCGCTGGAGCGCGCGCAGGATATTGGCTATCCGCTGGTCGTGCGGCCCTCCTATGTGCTGGGCGGCAGGGCCATGGAAATCGTCCATAGCCAAGAGGAGCTCGAGCGTTATCTGCGCGATGCCTTTCGCGTCTCGAACGAATCTCCCATTCTGCTGGACCGGTTCTTGAATGACGCAGTGGAGGTGGACGTGGATGCCATCTGCGATGGAGACGAGGTCGTCATCGGCGGGATCATGGAGCATATTGAAGAGGCCGGTGTTCACTCGGGAGACTCCGCCTGCGTGCTGCCCCCTTTTGCGCTGTCGGCCGAGACGCAGGCCGAGCTTGCTCGCCAGACCCGGGCGATGGCGCTGGCGCTGGGTGTGCGAGGCCTGATGAACGTTCAGTTCGCCGTGAAGGGCCGGGATGTCTACGTGCTTGAGGTGAACCCCCGGGCGTCGCGCACCGTACCATTTGTATCGAAGGCCACCACCCGGCCGCTTGCCAAAATTGGTGCGCGGGTAATGGCCGGTCAATCGCTGGCGGCTCAGGGCGTGAACGGCGAGGTCATACCGGGCTATTACTCCGTCAAGGAAGCCGTCTTCCCGTTTATCAAGTTTCCCGGCGTGGATCCCATCCTCGGACCGGAGATGAAAAGCACGGGTGAAGTCATGGGTATAGGCAAAACCTTTGGTGAGGCGTACCGAAAAGCACAGCTTGCCACCGGGGTCCTGATTCCAAACAGCGGCACGGCGCTTATCAGCGTGCGCACGGCAGACCAGGCCGGCGTCATCGACATCGCGCAGTATCTCAGCGACAATGGGTTTAGGCTGGTCGCAACGGAAGGCACGGCTCGGGCTCTGCAGCAGGCGGGCCTTCAGGCCATCGTGGTAAACAAAGTACGAGAAGGTCGCCCACATGTGGTCGACAGCATAAAGAACGGCGAATACGATTTG
>RGTL01000064.1 GCA_010025385.1 Gammaproteobacteria bacterium
GTGTATAAGAGACAGCTTCCCAAAACATCTCATCACTCCAATCACTGACCCTGTCGGTTAACGCGCACTGAAGGTAATAGCGACTGCGCGTCTTGGACCGTTGACTGCAGAGTGCAAACCCGCGCGGATGACGCACATAAACCAATTCATGGAACGGCACCGTCTCCGACAACAAACCCAGCCAGCCAAATGGATACTCGCGCTCGTATTCGCGCAGCACCGACGATGGAATCGTTTTGCGACTGACGCCATGAAACCCGTCACAGCCCGCGACATAGTCACAACGCAGTTCTTGAGGCTCTCCTTGATGCTTGTATCGAATCAGAGGCGCGGACGTGTCTAATTCATGAATGGAGACATCCTCAGCTTCATAGATAAGCAATCCGCCCGCCGCATCACGGGCGTCCATCAGGTCTCGGGTCACTTCGGTCTGTCCGTACACCATCACGGAAGAGCCAGTGAAATGCTTGAGATTAATCCGATGCAGATGATCGTTTGCCGCGATATAAAAACCCTCGTGGATCAGGCCCTGGCGGTCCATCCTTGCGTTAACTTTAGCCTCTCGAAGCAGTTCTACCGTGCCGAACTCGAGCACACCGGCTCTAATCCGACCAAGCACATAGTCACGCGATCGCTGCTCAAGAACGACGTTTTCAACACCGGCAAGATCGAGAAGCTGAGACAGGAGCAACCCGGAAGGCCCGGCACCGATGATTGCAACCTGCGTTTTTTTAACGTCGCTTGCCACTTGCGTCACCACCAAAACTCTAATGGCTGCACTTTAATGCCGCAGGGGTTGAATACGTCATACCGGTTAGTGAAAAACCGGCACAGACGTAACTAATCGAGCTGCTGCTCGAGTCTATGCAGGATTTCATAACACGGCAGGACATCAGCGACACTGGCGTTCGGTTGCCGACCTTCTCGAATGGCTGCGAAAAATTCGCGATCCTGAAGTTCGATACCATTCATGGACACGTCTACCTTGCTCACATCGATGGCTTCTTCGCGCCCATCCACAAGATCATCATAGCGGGCGATGTACGTGCCGGTATCCCCAATGTAGCGGAAGAAGGTTCCTAATGGCCCATCGTTATTAAATGAGAGCGAAAGCGTGCAGATCGCTCCGTTCTCTGTTTTGAGCTGAATGCTCATATCCATGGCAATTCCAAGTTCGGGATGAATTGGCCCCTGGACCGCATTGGCCTTCACAATCGGGCTCCCGGCCTGGTAGGCAAAAAGATCCACGCTATGAGCCGCGTGATGCCACAACAAATGATCCGTCCACGAACGAGGTTCACCCAGCGCATTGATATTCTTGCGGCGAAAAAAATAAGTCTGCACGTCCAATTGCTGCAGATTAAAGTCACCCACACTAATACGTCGACGCACCCACTGGTGACTGGGATTAAAGCGGCGCGTATGGCCACACATGGCCACAAGCCCCGACTCACGTTGCATCGCGACCACCGCTTCTGCATCTGCCAGTGAGTCGGCGAGCGGAATCTCGACCTGAACATGCTTGCCTGAAGATAAGCACGCCATGGCTTGCTGCGCGTGCATCTGCGTCGGGGTACACAGAATCACAGCATCCACATCCGGCCGGGCAAGACTTTCTGAGAGGTCAACCGTGACATGGTTGATGTTGTACTTCTCTGCAACCGCCTGGGTAGGCTCTAAGCGGCGACCCACCAGCGAGACCACCTCTACCCCGTCAATTTTTGCGATACCGTCAAGATGCTTTATGCCAAATGCTCCAGCCCCTGCCAGCGCTACCTTTATTGTGTCTTGCTTACTCATGGATCTTCTTTAACCCTTGTCTTCCAGGATAAGATGCCCAAGCGCCGTATTGGACGCAGGCACATGATAGAACCGATGCACAACGCGCGGAGCGGGGCCCCCTGCCCCGTCGCCCATGGCACCGCGGGCAATTAACCACATGACGAGTTCAATTCCTTCAGAGCCCGCCTCTCGGATGTACTCGATATGCGGCATCTGCGCTAAGTCTTCCGGGTCCGCAATCAGCCGATCCAAAAAGGCGTTGTCGAACTCTCGGTTAATCAGACCGGCGCGCGGACCCTGCAGCTGATGGCTCATACCGCCCGTGCCCCATATCTGCACATTCAGAGGCTCGTCAAAACTTTCTACCGCCCGACGAATCGCCTGACCCAACCTGTAACAACGTCGACCCAGCGGCGCAGGATACTGCACAACGTTCACCGCGAAGGGGATGATTTGAAACGGCCACGCATCCACTTTGCCGCACATAAGTGATAACGGCACCGTCAGCCCGTGATCCACATCCATGTGGTTGACGATGGTCAGGTCGAATTCATCCTCAATGACCGCTTGCGCAATATGCGAGGCAAATTCCGGATGGCCAACCACATCCGGTACAGGCCGGGGACCCCAACCTTCATCAGCGACCTCGAACCTGGGAGCTGTACCGATAGCAAACGTAGGAATGATATCGAGACTGAATGCTGTCGCATGGTCGTTATAAACGAGGAAGACAACGTCCGGTGGATTATCTTTGAGCCATTCTCTGGAGGCTTCAAAGCCCTGAAACAGCGGTGCCCAGTAAGGCTCCTGCGTTTTATTCTGGTCGATAGCGACCCCAATCGCCGGGATATGCGAGGAATAGACGCTGGCACTGATTCGGGCCATCAGACCTGCTCCTTCTCGCCGGTGTATCGGTTACCCTCAATAGATCGTCCGCCCTTCACCATCATCTCCCGATACGCCTCTTCAGTCATACCGGTCATGCTGCCCGCCATCTGTTGAAAACTTTTCCCGTCGGTTGCACCCACCCGAGCGAGAAAATAAATATTTCCGCCGAGCTCAATGCAACGATTTAGATCTCGATCCATAACCGCCTGTTTCTGATCTTCAGTCATGGGCCACTCATCAAGATAAGTGCGTTCGTTGGCCTTAAAACGCTCCCTGTTCTCGGCCTTCATTAGGGATGTGCAGAACTGATTCAGCCAGTAACCTCGCCGTGACTGATCTGCATCAAACACGATGGTGCCGGGGACATCTTTATAGGGTTTATCCAGTGCCATTTTTTTGTCCTAACATTCTTCTGGCCAATATAGCCGCATCGGGTTATCCACAAGGAGCTTTTGCTGCAATTCGGCGGTAGCCGCAATATGCGGAATCACATCCACCAACAGCCCATCGTCCGGCATATGACTTTTGAGATTCGGATGCGGCCAGTCCGTTCCCCACAGCACGCGGTCGGGGAAGGTCTCAATGATGCGCTTAGCGAACGGTACCACGTCACGATACGCCGATCGTTCGCCATCGAGTGCGGGCGGGCCGGTCTCCGACAACCGCTCAGGGCAGCTGACTTTCGTCCAGATGTTGGGATTACCATCTACGAAATCAATAAAGGTCTCGAATGCTCTGCCATCGACTGACTGGGTCACATCGGGGCGCCCCATATGGTCAATGACCAGCGGCGTTGGCAGCGCATTGAAGAAATCGAGAAGCTCCGGAAGGTCGACCGCTTCAAAATAAAGCACCACATGCCATCCGAGTGGTGCCACACGCCCTGCAATCTCCAAAAGCTCATCCGGCGGCGTGGTATCCACCAGCCGCTTCAGAAAATTAAAGCGCACTCCGCGCACGCCCGCGTCGTGCAGAGCCTGCAGCTGCTCGTCTGACACGCTCCGCTTTACGGTCGCGACACCGCGAGCCCTGCCGCCAGATGCTCGACAAGCATCCACCATCGCACTATTGTCGGCTCCGTGGCAGGTGGCCTGAACGATCACGTTACGGGAGAAACCCAAGTGATCACGAAGCGCAAAGAGTTGATCCCTTGAGGCATTGCAAGGCGTGTACTTGCGCTCCGGCGCAAACGGAAAATCAGGCGATGGACCGAACACATGACAATGTGCATCCACGCTGCCGGGTGGTGGCACGAAATGCGGCTTGCTGGGTCCGTCGTACCAATCAAGCCAACCGGGAGTTTTCTCCTGATGAGGACTCACGCCTAAAGACCTCTGGCTTTTAACGCTGTGTCCAGTTTTGGGTATACCCGGCGCGCATTGCCTTCGAAAATAAGCTCGCGCTCGGTGGCGCTGAGGTCCGCCGCTTCGATGTAGCGTTTGGTGTCATCAAAGGAAAATCCAGTCTCGGGATCGATACCCCGCACGGCACCGATCATCTCGGAAGCGAACAGTACGTTTTTTACGGGAATGACCCGCGTCAGCAGATCGATCCCGGGCTGATGGTACACACAGGTATCAAAAAAGATGTTATTCAGAAGATGCTCATCCAGCAGAGGCTTGTTAAGCGCCTGGGCGAGGCCTCGAAAACGCCCCCAGTGATAAGGCACTGCCCCTCCACCATGCGGGATCACAAAACGTAAGGTTGGAAAATCCTTAAATAAATCTGCTGTAAGGCACTGCATGAAGGCAGTGGTGTCGGCATTTAAATAGTGGGCGCCTGTGGTGTGAAAGGCATCATTACAACTCGTTGATACGTGCACCATCGCCGGGATGTCCAGCTCGACCATGCGCTCGTAGATTGGAAACCAATAGGAATTAGACAGCGGCGGACTCGTCCAATGGCCGCCCGAGGGGTCGGGATTGAGGTTTACCCCGACAAAGCCATACTCCTCGATACAGCGGTTCAGCTCATCCAGACAAGTTCGGGTATCCACCCCCGGTGATTGTGGCAGCATCGCAGCGCCGATGAATTCACCAGGGAAAAGCGTCGTAACGCGGTATATGAGCTCGTTGCAGATAGCTGCCCAAGCGGAAGATTCTTCAAGACCGCCAATGTGATGCGCCATAAAACTCGCGCGAGGACTGAAGATCGTAAGGTCGGACCCGCGTTCTCTCATCTTGGCGAGCTGGTTTGATTCAATGGATTCCCGCAGCTCGTCGTCACTAATATGGAGCTCGCTTGGACTCGGCCGATGGGAGGGCGAGCCAATCGCCGCAATCTGCCTATCCCGCCACTTGGCAAGGGCCTCTGGGGCGGTGGTGTAGTGACCGTGACAATCAATAATCATGCGGTACTCCTGAAAAAAAGCCGCTCAAACAAAATTGATAGACTCGAAGGACTGTCGTAGGGGCCCTTCATCCCGACGACGAGCTTCATTATCTCAAGGAGCAGTTTTTATGGCAAAAGTCTGCGTGATCGCCGGCGTTGGCCCGGGCAACGGAGCATCGCTTTGTCGGAAGTTCTCCTCCGAAGGCCATACCGTCGCCATGCTGGCCCGAAACGAACAATACTTAAGGGATCTTGCTGAGCAGATTCCAAACTGCCTCGCTTTCCCGTGCGATGTGTCGAGCCCGGAGGCCATCAACAGAGTCTTTAAGGACATTCGGGATAGGCTCGGCCCGGTAGAAACGCTGATCTATAACGCGGGCTCGGGTCTTTGGACCGGGGTTATGGAGACGACAGCAGAGAATCTCTATGACAGCTGGGCAATCAATGTGCGGGGCTTGCTCCTGAGTGCGCAGCAGGTGATACCTGCCATGCTTGAGAATGAGAAGGGCAGCATCGTCGTGATCGGCGCAACCGCATCGTTGCGTGGCGGTGCAACGTCAACCGCATTCGCATCAGCCAAAGCCGGTCAGCGCAGCCTCGCGCAATCGATGGCGCGGGACTTGGGCCCAAAGGGCATACATATCGGCTACGTGATTATTGATGGGATCATTGATCTTGAACGCACCCGCGCTCGACTACCGGATAAGCCAGACGCATTTTTTATGCGGGCCAGTTCCATCGCCAAGAGCGTTTATATGCTCACCGAGCAAGAACGCTCAGCGTGGACCTTTGAGTTGGATCTTCGGCCCTTTGGTGAGCGCTGGTGAGACAACACATGATGAACTGAGGAGACAGTGATGACTGAAGACGAATTGCGCAACCTGGCTATGGAACGGGGATATTCAGCACCCACGCACAAGGAGTTTGAGCCAAACCTTTTGAGTGAACTACACGCGCACGATTTTGCGGTGCTGGGTCTTGTTACGCGAGGCACCCTGCGGCTTGCCTACCAAGACGGCCGCGAAGATATATTCGTTACTGGGCAATACTGTGATCTCCCGAGTGGGACACTTCACAGCGAACGAACCAACGAAGAAGGCGCGACCTTTTACCTCGCGGTGAAATGATTATTGGAGCCTACGATGCACCTAAAACTCGTTAGCCTGCTCGCGGCGGCTTTTCTGCTGAGCTCTCCCGCGAGGGCATTTACCTGCGGCGAACTCTGGCAGGGCTGGATCAGCTCTCAGAAAGCTGCTTCTGAACAGACCGCGGCCGATCACTTTGAGGCCGGTTTCTTTGCGGGTTATGTTTATGTGCTTGGCAATGTGTCTCAGCACATAAACTTTCCTGACGGGTCCACGTATAAAGACTGGGCAAAGGCTGTTGGCGCCTATCTTGAGTCCCGTCCTGATCGCCATGCCGAAAAGGGTCCCATGTGCATTGACGATGCCTTGATCGAGACTTACGGTCGGCTTTAACGGTAATTCGTTGATAGGGATGCCGTGACCCGATCTCGTCTTCAAACCATTCGGTGTGCGAGCCTGCTGACTCCTGCGGGATGGCGTCGTGACTGCGTCATTCGGCTCAACGAAGAAGGACGTATCGAGAGCATCGTCGATGACTCAACGGCGACGGCTGAGCTGATCCTCACCGGCCTTGTTATACCCGGTATCCCTAACCTTCATTCCCATGCGCATCAAAGAGCAATCGTTGGGCTCACCGAGCATCGCGCTGCCGATCACGACGACTTTTGGGGCTGGCGGGAGATGATGTACCGCGCGAACGCGGCAATAAATCCTGACCAGCTTCAGGACATCGCCCGCTATCTATATATTGAAATGCTGCGTCAGGGCTACACATCGGTGACGGAGTTTCACTATCTTCATCATCAGCCCAACGGCTTGCCGTATCAAAACCCAGCAGAAATGTCAGAGCGGCTAATCGCCGCGGCTGACGAAGCGGGAATTGCTATAGCGCTACTTCCCGTTCTCTATTGCCGAGGTGGCTTTCAGGATGAGCCATTGCAGGCGACTCAAAAACGCTTTTTTCACACGACTGACGATTACCTTCAGCTTCTGCAGCAGTGTCAGTCGCTTTGTGCCAATCACCCAGATCGCTCGATCGGCATTGCCGCGCATTCACTTCGCGCGGCATCGCCTAGCGATATTCAGGCAGTTATTGAGCAGGCCGGGCCAGCGCTTTCGTCAGCGCCAGTGCATATCCATATCGCAGAACAAATAAAAGAAGTTGAAAATTGTCTGCAGGTGAATGGCGCTCGGCCCGTGGACTGGCTGTTTGATTCGTGTGATGTCTCAGAGCGATGGTGCTTAATCCACGCAATCCATATCTCGGAGGCAGAACGTTCCCTGATTGCAAAAAACGGCGCTACCGTTGGTCTTTGTCCGACGACGGAGGCAAACCTTGGTGACGGCATCTTCCCGGCTGCAGAGTTCCTTGATGAAGGCGGAATAATCGGTATCGGCTCAGACAGCCAGATAAGCGTCTCGCCGATCCAAGAACTTCGTCTGCTTGAATATGCGCAGAGGTTACGCCTAAGAAAGCGCATGGTTCTTACGCCTAGCGATGGCGGGAGCAATGGCCGCCATCTGCTGGAGGCATCGGTTACCGGCGGGCGCCGTGCACAAGGCGAGCGCCTTGATGGCATCGCACCCGGCGCAAGGGGAGACTTGATCGAGATCGCGTCCGACCGGATCGAGTATGAAACGCTAACAGAAGATCAAACGCTCGATACCTGGATCTTTTCCAGCGCTGCTAACGCTGTCCGGAATGTGATCGTGGGTGGCGTGCAGGTCGTGAAGGATTTTGATCACGCAGGTTCTCGGACAGCCGCAGAGGCGTTACGAGGCGCGTTGAGCACGCTGCCCCGAACCCTCTCGTCTTAAATATAGGCGGTCTGATCCGCCCCACCAGCTCGCATACGATAGTTTTGCAGAGCGGACAGTTACTTACCGTCTGCGCAGTTCCACCACGCGGGCTTTACGGAACCATGGCAATGGCTGTGGTCTTTGGAATACTCGTGCGCGAGAGATACCGAAGTGGCCATCCCAAAAAGACACAACGCCAAAATTACTTTCCTCATGATTGTTCCTTTATCTTGTGATTTGAGCCGGTATTTTCTGGCCTGAGTTTATCGTCGGCCTGGTGCTGATCTCGACAGTTACATCACGGCAATGGGCGTATCGTTTAAATATTAATTTCTGGAAGAGCGAATATGAAACGTCTACTGTGTGCTGTTGTGATTGTCTTTCTGCCCGCATTGGGTATGGCCGATAACCATAAAAAAGCAGATGAGTATGTTTACTGCGATGGCATCAAACGTCCGAAAGGCTGGACCTGCTCCGGACAGCGTTAGCAGCTGTCACGGGTTAACCAGCAGAATACAGAGGATGACGGCTGCAGTGATTAGCACAATCGCGAGCGCCGCCCGGGTGCTTAATTTCACCGACGGATCACGAGGATCACGACGCTCCATCATGGGCGAGGCTGCCACCCAGAGGCCGATATAACCCGTCGAACGTGTTTTGTAGCTGATATAGTCAAGATATCCCCCAGAAGGATCTCTTTTTGACTCCCGCATAATAGCAATAGCTCGGACGCCTGATCGTTTACACCGAATCAGGCTTTTTAATAAACGCTAAATCGCGAGGATATATTGCTATGGTGGTTCTTATTGCGGCCGCGGTAATCATTTACTTCGTAGTCAATCAGC
>RGTL01000065.1 GCA_010025385.1 Gammaproteobacteria bacterium
GTTGATCTGATGGGCGGATTAGCGCCAGATAGTGATGTGCCCATGGATCCCGAGATGCGCGCATACGTTCAAAGCGCCTGGCACGCGGTGGCCGCGCGGACCGGGGCGTCATTTAACTTTGATTTTTGGCAGCAGGCGACTCCGCGTCGTTCAACATACCCAGCCTGCAGGAGCGTCATAGCCGCTGGCCTTCAGGACGCGAAAGCGCGCGGGGCCATGTATGACGCGATCCAAACCGCTTTTTTTCTTGAGGCCCGAAATCCCTCGCTCAATAGCGAACTCGAAACGCTGGCCGCAGAGATAGGGCTGGATTCAGATCGGTTCGCTCGGGATCTTCGTTCGCAGGAGGTGGGGTCTCGTTTTACGGCAGAACGAGAGACCGCCCGCCGTTTCGGCGTCACTGGATTTCCTACCGTGATTTGGTGCTGGCAGGAGCCGGATCAGGCCCCTCGGTACGGGCTGCTCGCCGCCGGTTACACCGATCTCGATACTCTGCTTTCGCGGTGGAACGAGCTGATCGCCTGATGGGGCTCAACAACGGCTCGGGTTTCCTCGGTGACAAACAGCCGCTGGAAACCCCTCAGAAAGGACCGTTTTCTGAGCCTTTTCGTTGACCCACTCGTAAGCGCCCCTTATAATTTCGCGCCGTCGACTCACCCAGGGGCTTAGGAGAGAGGCAACTGGCGTGGTGGGGGAACTAGGTTGAGCGACGACAGGCCGTCATTCAGAGCGCATGAACAGACCGCGCATAGACGTGGCCGGCCGTCTCCGCAGAGCCGAACGCTTCGCTGGTCTGTTGCCAGCGCATTCGCGACGGCGACTATCGCTGTAATAGCGGTAGCTTTACTGGCCGAAGCTCAGGTGCGCTCAAGCTTCTTGGGAGCGGCGGTAGGCTTCATAGCGGGCTCCTACGCGGCGGTAATAGGACTTCTCTTGAGCGCTGAAGAGGCGGGCACAGCTTTGGCTCACTTGTATAGAGGAGAGTTTGGCAAATTGCTGATTACCGGGGCGTTATCCGCCGCGGCATTTGGGTTTATTGAGGATTTGCATGCGGGCGTATTCGTGCTCGCCCTGGTCGCCACACTGGTGGCGTCGACCTTGGGGGCGGTCATCGAGCAGATGACCGCGAGTGACCGGCGATTGCCGTTTACCGGAAAGTAATGAGCTTGGGAATCGGTAACACTTAAAAGTTGACTCCAGAATTGAACAGCGAGGGCGGCCGCTGATCGGCGCGACGTCCGCACCCATAATCAGCACTCACAGCATTAACGAACAGTCATGGCCTCAAGCGAACCGCTGACTTCAACCGGCTATATCAAGCATCACCTGCAGAACCTGACGTTTGGACAACTGCCAGACGGGTCCTGGGGGCTTGCCCATGGCGCGGCAGAAGCCAAGGCAATGGGGTTTTGGGCCATCCATCTGGATACGATGTTTTGGTCGGTCATCCTGGGCGTGTTGTTTTTGTGGTCATTCAGGAAGGCCGCCAAGAAGGCGACGGTTGGGGTGCCCTCGGGCTTCGTCAATTTCGTGGAGTGGGTGGTCGAATTTGTCGATGACAACGTTCGAGGCTCGTTCTCCCACAAATCCGACCTGGTTGCGCCACTCGCGTTGACGTTGTTCGTATGGGTGCTTCTCATGAACACGATGGATCTGGTTCCGGTGGACTGGATTCCCGAGTTGGCAAAGCTGATGGGCATCGAATACATGAAGGTCGTACCCACCACAGACCCCAACGCCACCTTCGGGATGGCCATCGGAATTTTCGTGTTGACAGTTTTCTACAGCATCAAGGTTAAGGGAATCGGTGGCTTTGCGGCCGAACTCACGATGCAGCCCTTTGAAGCGAAAAACCCGATCGTGAAGATACTGCTTCTTCCCGCGAACTTCTTCTTGGAGTTCGTGAGCCTGGTGTCCAAACCGGTCTCGCTTTCGCTGCGGTTGTTCGGCAACCTCTTTGCCGGGGAAATGATCTTTATCTTGATTGCGCTGCTGTTCTCCGGCGGCGCGGTGCTCGCCGTAGCCGGCGGTGTTTTACAGTGGGCGTGGGCGGTGCTTCACATCGTGATCGTTCTGCTGCAAGCCTTTATCTTTATGACGTTGACCATCGTCTATCTGGAACTGGCACACAGCCATCACTAAACCCTTCTTAGTTTTCAAACCCAACCTGACAAACCAAAAATAGGAAATTCTCATGGAAACTGCTCTTCTTTATCTTTCCGGTGCGCTGCTTCTCGGACTGGCCGGCGTTGGCGTCGGTATCGGTGTGGGCCTTTTGGGCGCCCGCTTTCTGGAGGGCATCGCCCGTCAGCCTGAGTTGCTGCCCATGCTGCGAACCCAGTTCTTTATCGTGACGGGCATGCTGGACGCCATCCCGATCATCGGCGTGGCTATCGCTCTGTACATCATGTTTGCGGTGGTTGGCGGTTAATCGGCGCTAAAACCACCTATACGGAGGAAACGGGTAATGAACATCAACCTGACGCTTATCGGCCAAAGTATCGCGTTCGTTGTGTTCGTCTGGTTTTGTATGAAACTGGTTTGGCCCCCAATCGTTTCAGCATTGAACGAAAGAAAGGCCAAGATCGCGGACGGTTTGGCTGCGGCAGAGGAAGGTCAGAAAGCCAAGGCTCAGGCGCAGGAACACGTGGCCCAGGTCACCGGCGAAGCGAAGGACCAGGCGCAGGAGATCATCCGTCGTGCCGAAAAACGCGAGGCGGAGATGATCGAGGAAGCCAAAGGCAGCGCCCGCAGTGAGGGGGATCGGATTCTCAGTTCGGCCCGGGGTGAAATCGATAAGGAAGTGAACATGGCGCGCGAGGCCCTTCGCGCCCAGGTCGCGGCACTGGCTGTTGCTGGCGCGGCGAAGATTCTCGAGCGAGAGGTGGACGAAGGTGCCCACGCGAAGATGCTCGATGACCTTATTTCACAACTCTAGCAGGCGCCACATCTATTCATCTCGTTGAGCGAGCACAAACCAGACACACCCCATGTCCGATAACGCCATTACTGCCCGCCCTTACGCTCAAGCTGTGTTCGAGCTCGCGAAGGACGACGGCCGTTTCCCCCACTGGTCAGAGGTTCTGAGACGTCTCGCGGATCTTGCAGGTCAGGAGCAAGTCAGCGCGCTGTTTTCGCACCCAAAAGTCGGGCGTGACGATATCGCCGGGATTTTGATTGCAGGTTGCGGCGATCTTCTGGATGACGCCGGAAAAAATCTGGTCCAGCTGCTCGTGCGCAACGGTCGGCTCGTGGCGCTTGAGGATATTGCAGAGCAGTTTGAAATCTTGCGGGCAGAGGAGGAGCGGACGATTACCGCTCGCGTGGAGAGCGCGTTACCGGTGTCCGATGCGCATCAGCAGAAGATAGCCCAGGCGCTGGAGAAGAAGCTCGGCCGCAAAGTCACGCTGGAAGTGAGTGCGGACCCATCGCTGATCGGCGGCGCGGTCATTCGTGCCGGAGACCTCGTGATTGATGGTTCTGTTAAGACCCGATTAGAGAAATTAGCGGCTGCGGTGAGCAGCTAACCCAAGTGCAGAAAAAGACTGCAAGAGGAAACAAAGAATGTCTATGCAACTGAACCCATCCGAAATCAGCGAACTGATTAAAGAACGGATCAAGGACTTTGATGCGGGCGCAGAAGCGCGCACCGAGGGTACCGTGGTCAGCTTGACGGACGGTATCTGCCGGATCCACGGCCTGGCAGACGCGATGCAGGGCGAAATGCTCGAGTTCCCCAATGAGACCTTCGGTCTGGCTCTAAACCTGGAGCAGGATTCTGTGGGCGCGGTGGTGCTGGGCGACTATGAGCACATCGTTGAGGGCGATACCGTGAAATGTACCGGTCGCATCCTCGAGGTACCGACTGGTCCGGGGTTGCTGGGCCGCGTGGTGGACTCGCTGGGTGAGCCGATTGATGGAAAAGGACCGATCGAGGCCGCCGCCCGTGCCCCCATTGAAAGCATTGCGCCTGGCGTGATTACGCGCCAGTCCGTCTCGGAGCCGGTTCAGACGGGTCTGAAGTCCATCGATGCCATGGTTCCGGTTGGCCGCGGTCAGCGCGAGCTGATCATTGGCGACCGCCAGACCGGCAAGACCGCGGTTGCGATTGACGCGATCATCAATCAGAAGGGCACAGGCATCAAGTGCATCTACGTGGCGATCGGCCAGAAGGCCTCATCGGTAGCTAACGTTGTGAGCAAGCTCGAAGAGCATGGCGCCATGGACCACACCATCGTGGTGTCCGCATCTGCCGCGGAGTCGGCGGCAATGCAATACATTGCTCCTTATGCCGGTTGCGCGATGGGCGAATACTTTAGGGATCGCGGCGAAGACGCGTTGATTATTTATGATGACCTCACCAAACAGGCCTGGGCGTATCGGCAGGTCAGTCTGTTGCTTCGTCGCCCGCCGGGCCGCGAGGCGTACCCCGGTGACGTGTTTTATCTGCACTCCCGCTTGTTGGAGCGCGCGGCCCGGATTAATGCGGAAGAGGTCGAGAAACGCACGAACGGTGAAGTAAAGGGAAAGACCGGCTCACTGACCGCTCTACCGATCATCGAGACGCAGGCCGGCGACGTGTCCGCGTTCGTTCCGACCAACGTTATTTCCATTACCGATGGCCAGATCTTTCTGGAGACCGATCTCTTTAACGCCGGTATCCGTCCCGCCATCAACGCAGGCCTTTCGGTGTCTCGCGTGGGTGGCGCCGCGCAATGTCCGCTCATCAAGAAACTGGGCGGTGGTATTCGTCTGGCGCTCGCGCAGTACCGGGAGTTGGCGGCCTTCTCGCAGTTCGCGTCGGACCTCGATGAGGCGACCCGCAAGCAGCTGGAGCGAGGCGAGCGCGCGACCGAACTGATGAAGCAGAAACAGTATTCGACCATGTCGGTTGCTGAGATGGCGGTGAGTTTGTTCGCAGTCAACGAAGGCTATCTTGACGACGTGGACGCCAAAAAGGTGGTCGAGTTTGAGGGCGCAATGCAAAGCCATATGAAGAGCCAGCATGCCGAGTTCATGGATGAGCTTAACCGGGATCAGGCTTATAACGACAGCGTGGTGTCGCGACTACACGATGCGCTGAAGGATTTCAAGGCGAACGGCAGCTGGTAGTCCGTTGCTGAACGATACGCGTTAGGGATCACCGGAAGGATAAAGGGACATGGCAGGCGCCAAGGAAATCCGAACCAAGATCAAGAGTATTCAGAATACTCAAAAGATTACCAAAGCGATGGAGATGGTCGCGGCGAGCAAGATGCGTCGCGCCCAGGAGCGCATGAGCCAGGCGCGACCCTACGCCGACAAAATGGCGAACGTCATGGGCCATCTCGCGCAAGCCAACCTCGAGTACAAACACACGTTCACCCAGGAGCGTGAGCCCAAGCGGGTCGGGTTTGTGATTGTCTCCAGTGACCGCGGCTTGTGCGGCGGACTCAACATCAACCTGTTCCGACAGGTGGTGCAGAGCATGTCCGAATGGCGGGCCAAAGGCGTTGAGATCGACGTGACGATCATTGGCAGAAAAGGCCTCGGCTTCTTCAAACGGGTCGGTGTCAACATTGTGTCCGAGGCGACCCAACTGGGCGATAAGCCGCAGCTGGCGGACCTTGTGGGCGCGATGAAGGTGATGATGGATGCGTTCAGCGAAGGGCGAATCGATCGATTGTTTCTGGCACACAACGGATTTGTCACGACCATGACGCAGCAGCCTGGCGTGCATCAGCTGCTGCCGATTTCTACGCCCGAAGTCGACGAGCGATTGAATCATCACTGGGACTACCTGTATGAGCCCGAGGCGCGAGATGTGATTGACGGCCTGATGATGCGCTACGTTGAATCCCTGATCTACCGCGGCGTGGTGGAAAACATCGCCTGCGAGATGGCGGCCCGAATGGTCGCCATGAAGTCAGCGTCTGATAACGCGGGCAACCTGATTGATGAGTTACAGCTCGTGTACAACAAGGCCCGTCAGGCCGCGATCACGCAGGAAATCTCTGAGATTGTGAGCGGGGCAGCTGCTGTCTAGAGCGCACGAACCTCCTGCCCATCACCGTAACGCGCAAAACACAGATTAAAGAAAAGAAACCTTTAAGAGGAATCATGCTATGAGTACCGGCAACATTGTTGAAATCATCGGCGCGGTCGTCGACGTCGAGTTTCCCCGAGGCGCAGTGCCCCGCGTGTATGACGCGCTTATGGTCGGTGAGACCGGTTTGACGCTCGAAGTCCAGCAGCAGTTGGGCGATGGCGTTGTACGCAGCATTGCCATGGGCTCAAGCGACGGACTCAAGCGCGGCCTGTCGGTCAGCAATACCGGCGCGCCAATCACCGTGCCGGTTGGCGAAAAAACACTCGGCCGCATCATGGACGTGCTGGGTAATCCGGTGGATGAAGCGGGACCGGTTGGCGCAAACGACTCATTGCCAATCCACCGCAAGGCGCCCGGTTATGCCGATCAGTCACCGACGGTCGACATCCTCGAGACCGGTATCAAAGTTATCGACCTCATCATGCCGATTGCGAAAGGCGGCAAGATCGGACTCTTCGGTGGTGCGGGTGTAGGCAAAACCGTAACCATCATGGAACTCATTAACAACATCGCGAAAGAACACTCTGGTCTTTCCGTGTTCGCGGGCGTGGGCGAGCGTACCCGAGAGGGCAACGACTTCTTTCATGAAATGAAAGAGTCAGGCGTTCTCGACAAGGTGGCCATGGTGTTCGGCCAGATGAACGAGCCGCCGGGCAACCGCTTGCGCGTGGCGCTGACCGGGCTGACGATGGCGGAGCACTTCCGGGACGAAGGCCGCGACGTGTTGTTGTTCGTAGACAATATTTACCGATATACGCTGGCCGGTACCGAAGTGTCCGCGCTGCTCGGTCGTATGCCTTCCGCAGTGGGCTATCAGCCTACGCTTGCGGCGGAGATGGGTGTGCTTCAAGAGCGTATTACGTCAACCCGTAAAGGATCGATCACCTCCTTCCAGGCGGTTTACGTACCCGCGGATGACCTGACGGATCCGTCGCCGGCAACCACGTTCGCTCACCTCGACGCGACGCTCGTGCTGTCACGTCAGGTCGCGGAGCTCGGCATTTACCCTGCGGTGGATCCGCTGGATTCCACCAGTCGGCAGCTCGATCCGTTGGTAGTTGGTCAAGACCATTACGACACCGCGCGTGCCGTACAGGGCACGCTTCAGCGCTACAAGGAGTTGCGGGACATCATTGCCATTCTCGGTATGGATGAGCTCTCCGAGGAAGACAAGCAGGTCGTGAACCGCGCTCGAAAAATTCAGCGCTTCCTGTCACAGCCGTTCTTCGTTGCCGAAACGTTCACGGGTTCACCCGGCAAGTTCGTTTCTTTGAAAGACACGATTCGTGGCTTTCAGGGCATCATCAACGGCGAGTACGACGATATCCCCGAGCAGGCGTTTTATATGGTCGGCGGGATTGAAGAAGCGGTTGAAAAGGCTAAGACCATCGCTTAACGCGATCCATCGGTAAACGTTCATGGCCAACACGATCAAAGTCGATATCGTAAGCGCGGAGGAAGAAGTCTGGTCCGGCGAAGGCACGATGGTGTTCGCCCCGGCAGAAATGGGCGAGATGGGCATTGCGCCTAATCACAGCCCGTTGCTGACACGCCTGAAGCCCGGAGAAATCAGAGTCCAGCAGGAGTCCGGCGAAGAGCAGTTCTTTTTCATCAGCGGGGGTATCCTTGAAGTGCAAGGGCACGTGGTTACGGTGCTGTCGGATACCGCCTTACGAGCCGCCGATCTGGATGAGTCCGCAGCGCTAGAAGCACAGAGGCGCGCCGAGCAGGCCATGAGCGACCGCAGCACGGAGATGGATCTTGCGAAGGCCAAGGCTGAGCTGGTTCAGGCCGCGGCGCAACTTCGGGCTATTCAAAAGCTCCGATCAAAAGGCCGCGCCTAGTCTCCGCATCGGGCTAGCCCATTGAGGGCGATATTCGTAGGACGCACCGTACCCGTGCATTGATTGCAGTAATATCTTGCCCATGACACTCGAAGTCATTGTGCTGGCCGCGGGCAAAGGCACCCGCATGCATTCGGCGCTGCCGAAAGTACTGCATGAAATCGCGGCTCTTCCAATGCTCGCCCATGTCCTCGAAGCGGCTCAGCAGCTTTCACCGAGTCGAATCCATATCGTCTGTGGATTCGGTGCGAAAGCCGTTCGGGAGGCGATTGCTGAATCGCCCCAACTTCACTGGGTAGAACAATCCGAGCAGTTGGGCACGGCGCACGCCGTGCGGCAGGCGATGCCACATGTGGCGAAGGACGCCCACGTCCTGATTCTTTACGGTGATGTGCCGCTCATTCAGCCGGCGACTCTTCAGCAGTTGGTTGAGCAATCGGGTGCAGGCCATCTTGGCTTGTTGACCGCCCACGTTGAGAACCCAACGGGTTATGGGCGGATTCTGCGGACCGATGATGGTGCAGTGCTCTCTATCATTGAGGAGGCAGACGCCAACGAAGAACAGCGCGCTATTCGCGAGATTAATACGGGTTTTATGGCGGCTTCATCCCCGCAACTCGCACGTTGGTTGGATTCTGTTGATAACCAAAATGCCCAAGCTGAGTTCTATCTAACCGATGTCGTCGCTCACGCTGTTTCGGATGGCACGCATGTTGCGACGGTGAACTGTGCCGATTTGTCGGAGATTCTCGGTGTGAACAGCCGTT
>RGTL01000066.1 GCA_010025385.1 Gammaproteobacteria bacterium
CGACATCAAGTCAGTATTAACATGTTGACGCCCGGCCGAATCGACGATCAGTACATCTATGCCTCTGGCTTTTGCCGCGACAAGCGCATCGTGAGCGACCGCCGCCGCATCTGCCCCGTGTGATTGCGCAATCACGGGTACCCCCAAACGCTCTCCCCACAGCTGCAGCTGTTCAATAGCCGCCGCTCGAAAGGTATCGCAGGCCGCTAACATGACCGACGCGCCCGCACTCTGAAAGTGAGCAGCCACTTTTGCGGTCGTGGTCGTTTTGCCTACGCCATTTACCCCGACCATCATCAGAACAAAAGGTCGCGCCGTATGCGTACCCGGCACAATTTCTTTTTGCGAGGTTTCCAACATGCTACCGATTTCGTCGGCCAGCGCCTGCTTTAGTTCTTCCAGCGTTCGAAAGGACTTTTTTCGCGCTCGCTGACGGATGCTGTCCACTAGGGTCGCGCTGGCGCTCACGCCCAAATCCGCCATAATGAGCTGATCTTCCAACTCATCAAACACCTGATCGTCGAACCGAATCCCGTCTTTTTCAAAGAGTCCTGACAGAGCGCCTGCAAGGGAGACGCGGGTTTTTTTGAGACGGGCAAAAAGCCCGCGTTTTTCATCAAGGTCACTCATGAAGTAAGGCGGATGCAGTGTTGATGGGGCGCGAAGTATCCTATCATCGCAGCAGTGAGTGATCAGCGGAAAATAAGGCGTTGAAGTCCACAAAAACAGAGCAGCATGGCCGCGTTCGCATTATTGGGGGACTGTGGAAAAGGCGCATCATTCGCTTCAGAGGATCATCCGAACTGCGTCCGACGCCGGACAGCGTTCGTGAAACCCTTTTCAACTGGCTGGCAGCCAGCGTTCAGGGAGCCACCTGCGCTGATCTTTTCGCCGGAAGCGGCGCACTCGGGATTGAGGCCGCTTCCCGGGGAGCCGCTCGAGTGGTTCTGGTGGAATCTCAGCAGAGGACCTGGCGCCAGTTAAAGGAAATCATCACCACACTGCAAGCCCAACACATCGTGGCAGAACACCATGATGCCTTGGACTGGTTAGGCCAATGCACGCTCAAACTGGATTTGGTTTTTATCGATCCGCCGTATGGGAGCGGTCTTTTAGATCGCGCTATACATCGACTGATTCGCTCTCAGAGTCTCAACCCGGGCGCCCAGATTTACATCGAGCACCGTGTGGATGAGAAGCCTCAAATACCCTCGAACTGGATACTCCGCAAACAGAAAACCACAGGTCAGGTCCGCTACAGCCTTTACCAAGCCGACGAAGCGCTCGCCGCTACTTCTGCCGATCTCTTATGAAGAGGCGCTGCCATTGCGCGCTACCCATTCGCCATCACCAGGTTTCACCTGGCGAAATATGCGTCGCACCATGGGTTCAAAGAATTCCAGCGGTTCGCTCTCGTAGTGCGGATCAAAACAATTCTGGTCATAAACCTCACAAAACCGCACGGCATCGTCGTACCACGGATGGTCGGCAAATCGGTCCCGGGCGTGTCGATCACCCCCCAGATGATGGGCGTAGTAGTACATCTGGAACAGGCCATGGTACTTGATGATCCAATAGGTCTTTTCCGAGACGAAAGGCCGCAGAATGGCCGCGGCCATTTCGCTGTGCGACAAGGGCGCCAGCATGTCGCCAATATCGTGCAGCAAAGCAGCCACTACCATTTCCTCTGACTCACCGGCGCGATGGGCCCGCGTGGCCGACTGCAATGAGTGTTCGAGGCGACTGATCGAATAGCCGGAGAATGAATCGCCCAGCGAACGAAGACCCGCAAGCAAGCGATCGGGCAGCGCGCTGACAAATTCATGCTCTTTTTCATCGAGAAACTCATAGTCCTCACGAGTTCCATCTGCCATACGCGTAAAGCTGACTACATCCATAATTACCATCTCATGCCGCGGGTTCGAGCGTCAAAGTATGGATGACTTGCGCTACGATTGGTAGAGTAAAGCGCCCGCAATGCGGACCGCTGCCGAGCGCGTGAGTCGGTGCGCACTCGATACGATGGAAACCAATATGAGCACAAAAGCGATTTACCCGGGGACCTTCGACCCTATTACCAGGGGTCACATAGATCTCGCCGAACGGGCAAGCTTGCTCTTTTCTGAAGTGGTTCTGGCAATCGCTGCCAGTCCGAGCAAGCAACCCCTGTTCGACCTGCCTGAACGTTTGGAAATGGCAAAAATATCGCTGTCACATATCAAAAATATCACCATCACAGGTTTTGATGGCCTTTTAATTGACTGTGTTCGCGAGGCAAAAGCGCAGGTGGTTCTGCGAGGTCTACGGGCGGTTTCAGACTTTGAGTATGAATTTCAGCTTGCGGCCATGAACAGACGCCTTGATCCTTCGATCGAAACCATGTTCCTGACCCCCTCGGAAAAGTACACGTTTTTGTCGGCGTCCATGGTGAAGGAAATCGCCACTCATGGTGGCGACGTGTCCCAGTTTCTACACCCGGAAATCAATAAACGACTGGGCGGTAGACTCGGCCGATGAATCCATCGCTGGCGAGGTAGTCCCATGGCGTTGATGATCACCGATGAATGCATCAACTGCGACGTTTGTGAGCCGGAGTGCCCTAACCAGGCCATTACACAGGGCGAGGAAATCTACGAGATCAATCCGAATTTATGCACCGAATGCGTTGGCCATTTTGAGACATCGCAGTGCGTGGAGGTATGCCCGGTCGAGTGCATTCTCGTGGATCCGGCTTTTCAGGAAAGCAAAGAGATCCTACTCAGGCGCTACCATCATTTGACCGCCACGTCGCCACACCCCACACCCGGCCCCTAGCGCCTCGGTAGATTCACCTCAAGACAGCGCCATAGGTACCACGTCGCGGCCGAGCGAAACGGCCGCCAGCGCAACCCGGCCCTTTCAAGTCGGGCGGGCGGCGGCAGTTCTGCCAGTCCACGCATTTTCTGGTAACCCTTCAGTACGCCCAGGTCACGAATCGGCAACACGTCCGGACGGCCCAGGTAAAAGATCAACAGCATCTGCACAGTCCATTCGCCAACGCCCCGAACCTCCGTGAGACACTCAACGATCTCGGCATCGCTCATGGCATTCAACCGGCGACGGCTGGGCAGCGCGCCGGCAAGATCATGTCGGGCGAGGTCAGCAAGAGCCAGGCCTTTAGAGCGTGACAGGCCGGCCGATCGCAATGTCGTCGACGAAAGATCCAAAAGGCGCTTTGAGTCGATCCTTCTGCGAGGAAACAAATCGGCAAGACGTGCATGAATCGTAGCGGCCGCCTTACCGCTCAACTGCTGGTAGACGATCGACCTTGCTAGATATTCAAAGACGGTTCCACGATCCCGCGATTCCAGCCCGCATATGCCAACAGCCTTGATCACTCGAGCAAGGCCCCGGTCGACGGCCACAAGATGCTGCTGCGCGTTTACGAGGTCAGTCATTGCATCTGCTCACTTGGCCTTGAGTCTCTTGATCGAGAGGGCCGGGGCTGTAGACCACATATCCATCTCATCGTTTGCCTGTCGAAACTGCTCGAGACAGTGTGGCTCAAAACAACCAGAGAGTTCTGCTTTAAGCGCCATATTGACCCCCTGGTGTCCAACAAGCAGAAGATCACCGGTGCGGGCCTTTAGTTCGGTGACCAGCGGCCGTACGCGCTCGGCTACATCAAAAAGACTCTCGCCTCCCGGGGGGGCGATTAAATAGCCTTCCGATCGCCAATGGTCGTAGCGAGCCGGATCTTCCGCTCGCAGCTCTGCCTCCAAGCGTCCCTCCCATTCACCCAGATCCAGTTCGGTGAGTCGTTGATCAACCGCAACAGACAGCCCTAAAACTCTACCCATTATCTCAGCCGTCTCACGAGCCCGTGAGAGCGGCGAGGAAATAATACGAGTCGGTCGATAGTGTTCGGCAACCAGCTGCTGCGCGAGTGAATCCGCCTGAGTCACCCCAGTGGCGTTCAGGGGGATATCACTGCGGGATTGCCAACGACGCGCGAGATTCCAGTCGGTCTGCCCATGGCGGGCGATGAGAAGGGTCATAGCAGCCAGTTGCTTTTGCGGTGGCGATGATTCTTACCGAGAGGGGAGGCTCTGGCTACCCATGGACACCCCCAGAGGCCATCGGAGGCGGCGCCTTGACAGGAGCCCAGCCGGCCTTTAAGATCTCTCCAGTTTTTGTGCATTGCACAAATTCTTTTTCATATCCTCCTCCAATTATTTTCCCGCCCAAGCGTGCTTCGGCGGGATTTTTTTTATTTACTCTAATAATCAATTACTTAAGTATTATATGTGCGTAGATCGCGCTTTTTGAGTACACCATTCTCTTGCGATCTGCCTGGAAGAAAACGCCTAGACTTATTATTGCAACGCGTCAATATCTTCTTCCTATCTGCCGATAGCCCATCGTTCAGGCGACACCGTCGACCCCCTATTCGCCAGCAGGTTCTGAAATGAGGCCATTAAGGTTCAGTGCTTAGCCGCGCAGAGGACTTCAGCGGCAAGCGCTCAGGACCGCCTGGGAAGCCAGGAGATAAAATTTAGCTTCCGCATTTATCGAACCTGCATCCCACACCACAAGATCTATGACAGCAAAATTTAAGCAGCCCCTTTTCGTGTTTCCGGGTCAGGGGTCCCAATACCCGGGGATTGGTCGAGACTTATACGAACGATTCGATGTCGTAAAAAAACTTTATGCTGAGGCCAGCGACATCGTTGGGTACGACATGGCCGCCTTGTCATTTGAGGATCCAGATAACCAGATTCATCTGACGCGCTTTACCCAACCGGTTTTGCTGACCCATGAAATTGCCTGCCTCAGCGCTTTTCAACAGGAGATTCCCACGGCCGCAGAGCCGCGCGCTGCCGCGGGCCACAGCCTTGGCGAATACTCTGCTCTGGTTGCGGCAGGCGCACTTGATTTTGCATCGGCTTTGCGTCTGGTTAGCGAGCGAGGACGCCTGATGAGCGAATTGGGCGACGGCGAGATGGAGGCACTGCCCCTGTCGTTGGACGAAGCAAAAAAGCTGGCGGAAGACCACTACTGCGCGGTGGCCGCATGCAATCTTCCGGATCAGACGGTAGTCGGCGGTAGAGCGCATGATCTGGACACTCTCATAGGCACGCTTGAGACCCTGCATCCTGGCAAGCGCTCCGCCCGACTAAAAACAGAAGGTGCATTTCATACCTTTTACATGATCGCCGCTGCCATGGAATTTCGCGAAACCTTGTCTGGGGCGCCGATCCAAAAACCCAAAATGGACGTGCTGTCGAACGCGTCAGGTGTCTTCCACACGCCCGAGCCCAATGCGATCCGGGCGGCTCTTTTTTCTCAACTGTTCAACCCGGTGCTTTGGCATAACAACCTGCTTTACGCTGTGGAAACCGGCTGTGACAGCATCATCGAATTCGGGGGCGGCATTGGCAAAGGCGAAACGCCAGCAGAGAAGAAACCCAACCTGGCCGGTATTGTGAAGAAGAGTTTTCGCCGTCACGATAACCCGCCTGATTACGCGGCCGTCATTAACGAGCAGACGCTATCCGAAACCGCGGCTCAGTTAGCCTGATCATATGACCGGTCGTTGACGTCCGCATCGGCCACCGGCTCTCCCAGAAAAGTGATAGGGCATCTTTGAACACGCTGGGGCTTTATGGGCTCACGGTGCTGATCTGGGGATCCAGCTGGCTGGCGATTCACTTCCAGATTGGAGTGGTGGCGCCTGAGGTCTCGATCATCTACCGCTTCGTGCTGGCCTCAGTCGTTCTTGTCGGATGGTGCGCGATTCGAGGCATTTCGCTTCGAATCGACATTCGCCATCACTTCTATCTAGCCATGATGGGCTTTTGTCTTTTTTGCCTGAACTACATTCTTTTTTATCACGCGGCATTCCAGCTGGCCACTGGCTTGCTGGCCGTTATCTTTTCGATGATCACGGTCATGAACATTTTTAATGGCGTCTTGTTCCTTAATCGATCTATTCACCCCCGCACACTCGTTGGCGTGACTTTTGGCCTCGGCGGAATGGGGCTCGTTTTCTGGCCCGAGATCTCGCGATCAGGTCACGAGGCGTTGGTGGCCATCGGCCTGAGCGTGCTCGCCACCTACTCGGCCTCGCTAGGCAACATCATCTCGGCGCGCAACCAACTGCACGGCATCGCCGTCGCACCGGCGAATGCCATTGGCATGGCTTACGGCGCTCTTTTTCTTCTGGCATACAGCCTTTGGGCAGGCTCCCCTTTCGAAATTGATCTCAGCGCGTCCTACGTCGGGTCACTGGTGTTTCTTTCCCTGTTCGCCTCCGCCATCGCTTTTGGAACCTACCTCACGCTGGTTGGGCGAATAGGGCCTGAAAACGCGGCGTACGCCACTGTGCTCTTCCCTATCGTGGCGCTCGCTCTATCTACCTGGGTGGAGGGTTACCAATGGCAGATGCGCTCACTGGCGGGTGTCATCTTGATCCTGATCGGGAACGTCGTGGTCCTGTCCAAAAGAGGCTTTATTGCCCAATGGATTCGCAGGACGGGATAATTCCGTAACTCAAACGACCCTGGCTTCGCTTTGTCGGCGGAACCAACCGAGCAGGAGAATCGCGCCAAGCGCAACGCCGATGGCCGGCAGAACCAATTCATTAAGCATTTCCCACCCGGCAATTTCGTGCACCATCCCTGAGGTGAGCGCCGTTAGCGCAACAGTTGAAAAGACCAGAAGGTCATTTAAGCCTTGCGTTTTTGCTTTTTCAGCCGGTACATAGCTTTGCGTAACCAGATGCGTCGCACCGATGAAGAGAAAATTCCAACCCAGTCCTAAAAAAATCAACGCCACCACAAAATGGGTCACGCTAATGCCGTGCAGAGCAACCGCTACGCTCGCAAAAAGCACGATAGCACCTGCGGCCATCACCCGTAGGGTGCCGAATCGTGCAATCAGGTGGCCCGTGAAGAACGACGGTGTGAACATGGCGATAACGTGCCACTGAATAACCACGGCCGTATCGGAAAACGAATGGTTATGACCCGCCATGGCGAGCGGCGTCGAGGTCATGACCAAATTCATCACGCCGTAGGCCACCATGGCGCTGACCACAGCCACGAGAAACGTCGGCTGCCTGGCGATTTCCCACAGGCTTCTTTGCCGACCCGCGCGTTCTGCGGCACCGGGTTTTGGGATATCAAGACGCGAAGCCAAACCAATCGAAAGCGCGTAAACCACAATCAAGCTCGCGTAACTTCCGGCGAAGGGATAGCCGCTAATCAGATCGCGATTGAAGTTCGCAAGATTCGGACCGATAAACGCAGCGAGTACTCCGCCCACTAACACCCAGGAGATCGCCCGGCTTCTGTAGACATCGTCACTGATGTCGGCGGCCGCAAAGCGGTAGTAATACCCCACGCCATTTAACACGCCGATCAGAAAAGAACCCGCGGAAAAGAGCGCAAAGCTCTGGTCCATAATAGCGACCAGCGTCAGCACGGCGCCCGCGACGCCAAAGATCGGCCCAATCATGAAACCCGCACGACGGCCAATCCGTTTCATGATCATGGATGCGGGGTAGGTCGAGAGCAACGTGCCGAGGAACAGGCAACCGATCGGGAGCGTTGCCCACAATTTGTCTTCTGCCAATGAAAACCCGATTAATGCAGAGGTCGCGATCATCAGCGAACTGCCGGACAACATCAGCGCCTGGCAGCCTGAGAGGATCAATACGTTACGACGCAACGAGGGTGAAATCGCCAAGACGAAGCCTCTTAGTTATTATGTTTTTACAACCTGATATTAGGTGCGCTGTACGGCGCCCGGACAAAGCGCGCACTTACATACCGCGACGATACTTCCCACCCACCTCAAAGAACGCCTGCGTGAGCTGCCCTAACGAGCAAACGCGAGCCGCCTCCATCAAGGGGTAGAACACATTCTCTCCCAGCAAGGCCGCCCTTTTGACGGTCTCAATAGCCGCCTGTGCGGTTTGTTCGTGGAGCGTATGGAATGCACGAAGACGCTCGAGCTGACCTTGCTTTTCGGCCTCGGTTCCGCGAGCCAGCTCTACTGGCGATTTCTCCGATTCTTCCGACGCCAAAAACGTATTGACGCCAATGATGGGGTAGGTGCCATCGTGCTTTCGGGTCTCGTAATAAAGCGATTCTTCCTGAATCTGGCCACGCTGATATCCGGTCTCCATCGCGCCCAGCACACCGCCACGCTCAGACAATCGATCAAACTCGGCGAGTACCGCCTGCTCCACGAGGTCGGTTAATTCTTCGATGATGAAGCTGCCCTGATTAGGGTTCTCGTTCCCCGCCAGACCCCACTCCCGGTTGATGATCATCTGAATCGCGAGGGCACGTCGCACAGACTCTTCGCTTGGCGTGGTAAAGGCTTCATCGTGGGCATTGGTATGCAGGCTGTTGCAGTTGTCATACACCGCGATTAACGCCTGCAGAGTCGTACGGATATCGTTGAAACTCATCTCCTGTGCGTGCAGCGATCGACCCGACGTCTGGATGTGGTACTTTAACTTCTGACTCCGCTCGTTGGCGCCGTAGCGGTCCCGCATAGCTATCGCCCAGATGCGTCGAGCAACCCGGCCCAGCACGGTGTATTCCGGATCCATTCCGTTCGAGAAGAAAAAAGAAAGATTCGGAGCAAAGTCATCAATCGCCATGCCCCGGGCAAGATACGA
>RGTL01000067.1 GCA_010025385.1 Gammaproteobacteria bacterium
GCCATCTCTCCCACATCGAAACGCCGGGCGCCAGGCTCGAAGTCATCGCGATAGTTAACCAACTTTGCAAAGTCGACCGCATCGCGTCGCGGATAGGCATGCTCCTCGATAGGCACCCCCGAATGGTATTTGGTGTCGGAGTAAAGAATCCCCGTCGAATACGGGCCTAGCAGCCATTTATACGCGGCAGCGACCGCGAAGTCTGGCCGGATGCGGTCTAAGTCGAAGGTCATCGCGCCTAGGCTTTGAGTCAGGTCGAGGACAAGGGCCGCCCCGAATGCATCCAGCGCATCGCGAACCTTTGCCAGCTCAATGATTGAGCCATCCGTCCAGTGACATTGTGGAAGTGCTGCGAGTGCAGTTCGCTCATCGATTTGCCGGATAATGTGAGGGGTCCAGTTCCCATCCTCCGGCCGCGCGATGGTGCAGATCTCCGCTCCGTTCTGCCGGGCGGCGGTGCGCCAGGCATAGACGTTAGAGGGGTATTGGTCGGCCAGTAGGATGACCCGCTGCCCGGATCGAATCGGGAGGTTCCGTGCCGCAACGGCGATGCCGTAACTGGCTGATGGCGTAAGTGAGATATGGTGAGCGGATGCGCCAAAAAGTTGAGCCGCTGCTAAACGGACCGCATTGGCTGTTGTAAAAAAATCATCGGGTGTAATCTGCCAGGGTCTGCCTTTCTGAAGGAGCCCCTCGCGACCTGCATCGAGTGATCGGCGAGGCAGGGGCGACATGTACGCGCAGTTGAGATAGCACACGCCCTCTGGGATATCAAACAGAGCGCGTTGAGAAGGTAGCGGTTCAGCAGATCCCACAGGTCGAAGGAATTTAACGGACGCGCATGCCCGGCTGCGCGCCTTCGTCAGGACATAATACGAATACGCCTCCGAGGTCGTCTTTTCCCGAGGCGGCTAACACCATGCCATTTGAGACCCCAAAGCGCATTTTTCTGGGCGCCAGATTCGCAACCATAATGACCTGCCGTCCGATCAAACGGGCCGGGTCATAGGCGTTTTTGATCCCGGCAAAGACTTCGCGAGTCTCCTCGCCAAGATCAAGGGTCAATTTGATAAGTTTGTCCGCGCCCTCAACGGACTCGGCGTGTTGCACGTGTGCCACGCGCAGGTCTATCTTGAGGAACTCATCTATCGAAATCTGATCGCCGATGGGTTCGTCCGTGAGATGACCGGCTTGGGGTGTGTCAGTCTGCGTTGTCATATTTTGCGGCGTCTCCAGGATAGCTTGCGCTTTGTCCAGATCCACCCGATCAAGAAGTCGGGTGAAGATCCCTATCTCGTGATCGGTTAGCGGTTCAGTAAGTTGGTGTAATGTGGCGCCGTGGCCAATAGGGCATTGCAAGAAATCGGCACTTCGTTGGGCGAGACGGGGTACCACTGGGGCCAGCCAGATCATCAGCACTCTGAACAGATTCAAGGCCTGCGTACAGATGCCTTGCAGTTCTGCTGCGCGACTTTCATCGCGAGCGACGACCCAGGGTTGCTGATCATTGACATACTGATTCGCCATATCGGCAAGGGCCATGATCTCGCGAATAGCGCGGGAGAATTCACGCCCCTCATAGGCAGCACAGATCGATGCGTTCTGCGAGACAAAATGGTTGAAAAGATCGAGGTCCGGCAGTGATGCGGAAAGCCGCCCGCCGAAGCGCTTGTGAATGAATCCCGCACACCGGCTTGCGATGTTCACCACTTTTCCAACGAGGTCCGAATTCACACGGGTCACGAAGTCATCGATGTTGAAGTCGAGATCTTCTACTCGGTTGTTCAGTTTTGCGGCGAAGTAGTACCGGAGGTAATCAGGATCGAGATGTGTGAGATAGTCCCGCGCGGTGATGAAGGTACCGCGGGATTTAGACATCTTCTGCCCGTTAATGGTGAGAAAGCCATGAGTGAATACGGCTGTTGGCGTTCGAAATCCGGCGCCATGGAGCAGCGCGGGCCAGAAGAGAGTGTGAAAGTAAAGAATATCCTTGCCCACGAAGTGATAAAGCTCAGCCTCCGAGTCGTTGGACCAAAACTGATCGAAGTCTATAGCCTCCCGAACGCAGAAATTCTTGAAACTGGCCATGTAGCCGATAGGGGCATCCAGCCAGACATAAAAATATTTTCCCGGAGCGTCGGGTATCTCGAAACCGAAGTAAGGCGCGTCCCTGGAGATATCCCAATCCTGCAACCCGGCATCGAACCATTCGTTCAGTTTGTTGCGAACCTCGGATTGCAGGCGTCCTGAACCGGTCCAATCCTTCAGCATTTTCTCAAAGTCTGATAATCGGACGAAGTAGTGATCCGAATCCCGGGCAACCGGGGTGGCGCCAGAGATCACGGAAACGGCATTCCCTAGGTCGGTGGGTGAATAGGTTGCGCCACAGACCTCGCAGTTGTCGCCGTTCTGGTCGGGCGCTTCGCAGCGCGGACAGCTTCCTCGAATGAAGCGATCCGGCAGAAACATGTCCTCGATCGGATCGTAGGCCTGGGTAATGGAGCGTCTTTCGATATGCCCTTTGCGGAGTAATTCGCCGTAGATGAACTCGGAAAAATGCCGATTTTCTTCAGAATGCGTGGTGTAGTAATTATCGAACGCAATATCAAAGCCGTCGAAGTCTGCTTTGTGCTCTACCGCGGTTCTGGCAATCAGCGCTTCGGGCGAAATGCCCTCACTTCGCGCCTTAAGCATGATCGGGGTTCCATGGGTATCCTCAGCGCACACATAAAAAGCCTGATGTCCTCCGAGTTTCTGAAACCGCGTCCAGATATCGGTCTGGATATATTCGACGAGGTGCCCCAGATGAATGGGTCCGTTGGCGTAGGGCAGAGCGCTGGTGACGAGGATTTTACGAGCGGTCGGGTTCATAGACGAGAAGCGCGGTGGCGGTTTCAGGATCAGCGGGAATCGACATCGCTTCGCTAACGACAACCGCGAGTCCTAACGCTTGAATTATAGCTTATGCACCCAATATTCATGACCGGTTGTGGTAGCATCTGCGCCCGTTCTTCTGTACTACGAGGCGTCACACGGGCGCCGTCATCTCAGCTTAATCACTATGAATCAACTATCCGCGCAGGCGCTCTCCGATGCTATTGGTCTGATCACCGACCCGCACACCAAATCCACGTTGGCGGAGGGTAAGGCCGTCAAGGTTACGGCAGCAGAGGACGGATCCTTTGCGATCGATGTCCTGCTTGGCTATCCGGCAGTGGGATGGCAGAGCGAGTTAGAGGGGATGATTCGCTCGGTCGTTGCGAAGGAAGCGGGAGCTCAGGCGAATGTGAGTTTAAGTTTCAAGACCAAAGTGGTCGCCCACGAAGTCCAGAAAGGGGTGACTCCGATCAAGGGGGTCAAAAACATTATCGCTGTGGCGTCAGGCAAAGGAGGTGTGGGAAAGTCGACGGTCTCGTCCAATCTCGCGTTGGCACTCGCGGCAGAAGGCGGTCGCGTGGGCATACTCGACGCCGATATTTATGGGCCCAGCCAGCCCCGGATGCTGGGTATCAGCGGGCGTCCCCAGTCGTCTGACGGGAAGAGTATTGAGCCGATGATCAGCTATCAATTGCAGGCAATGTCTATCGGGTTTCTAATCGATGAGGACACCCCGATGATTTGGCGAGGCCCGATGGTGACGCAGGCACTTGAACAGTTGCTCAACGACACGCGATGGAAAGATCTTGACTATCTGATCATCGACCTGCCGCCCGGTACCGGCGATACCCAACTCACGCTGGCGCAAAAGGTGCCGGTCTCGGGTGCCGTTATTGTGACCACTCCCCAGGACATTGCCTTACTCGATGCCCGCAAGGCCTTAAAAATGTTTGAGAAAGTTGAGATCCCCGTTCTGGGCGTCGTGGAGAACATGAGTACGCACGTTTGTTCTCAGTGCGGTCACGAGGAAGCTATCTTCGGGCAGGGCGGTGGTCGCCGAATGGCCGAGGAGTACAACGTGGACGTGTTGGGGGGTATCCCGCTCGATATGCGGATCCGCGAGGATGCCGACAGCGGGCGACCAACGGTCGTTGCCGATCCTGATGGGAAGGTGACTTCTAATTACCGCGAGATCGCCCGGCATGTGGCGGGCCGCTTGGCAGCCAGGAAGCGCAACTACGCGGACGTCTTTCCATCTATTGTGGTACAAAATACCTAGAACTTGAGTTTATTGGACAGGCGAGCGTCCTTTCTGTTTTTACGAGCATTTAATTAAAGACACGAGAACCTGTGGCAATTAAGTCCGACCGCTGGATCCGTCGTATGGCGGCACAAGGGATGATTGAGCCTTTCGAGGGCGATCAGGTGTCCTCTGTGGACGGCCATCGCGTAATCTCGTACGGTACGTCGAGTTACGGGTACGATATTCGATGCTCTGACGAATTCAAGATCTTTACGAATATTAATTCGGCAATCGTTGACCCGAAAGCATTTGATGAAAGTAGTTTTGTGGACTTTCGCGGTCCATGTTGCATCATTCCTCCCAACTCATTCGCATTAGCCAGGACCGTTGAGTACTTCCGGATTCCACGGAATGTTCTTACCATTTGCCTGGGTAAGTCGACGTACGCGCGCTGCGGTATCATCGTCAATGTGACTCCGTTTGAGCCGGAGTGGGAGGGCTACGTGACCTTGGAGTTCTCCAATACGACGCCTCTTCCTGCCAGGATCTATGCGAACGAAGGGGTTGCTCAGGTCGTCTTCTTTGAGGGCGACGAGAGTTGTGAGGTGTCCTACAAAGACCGAAAGGGCAAGTATCAAGGTCAAAGTGGAGTCACTTTGCCACGTGCGTAGTGGCGCCTGAGCAGGGCTAGGGAGCGCTCATGGCAGGAAGTATTTTTGGCACTCTGTTTCGGGTAAGCACCTTTGGTGAGAGCCATGGGCCCGCCCTCGGCTGCATCGTGGACGGCTGCCCCCCGGGACTCCCTCTGGCCGAGACGGACATCCAGCGGGACCTGGATCGCCGCCGACCGGGTCAATCGAAGTACACCACTCAGCGCCGCGAGCCGGATCATGTGGAAATTCTCTCGGGCGTGTTTGAGGGACAGACTACAGGCGCCCCTATTGCGCTGATTATTCATAATCAGGATCAGCGCTCTCGTGACTACGACAAAATAAAAGAGCAATTCCGTCCGGGCCACGCGGATTACACCTACCTTAAAAAATACGGGCTTCGGGACTACCGGGGCAGCGGTAGAGCCTCTGCGAGAGAAACGGTGGCGCGCGTCGCGGCGGGGGCGATTGCTCGCAAATATCTGAGCGTATCTGCGGGAATCGAAATTCGGGGATGTATGGAGCAGATTGGACCCATTCGAGCTGAGCACTTTGACTGGACGCAGGTCGGCGAGAATCCGTTCTTTTTTCCCGATCCGGCGAAAATCAACGACATAGGGGCGTTCATCGATGCGCTCAGGCGGGAAGGCGACTCCATTGGCGCCCGCTTGCGAATCGTGGCCGATAGTCTTCCTCCTGGGCTGGGTGAGCCGGTCTTCGATCGGCTGGATGCGGACATCGCGGGCGCGATGATGTCGATCAATGCGGTCAAGGGCGTCTCGATAGGGGCCGGCTTTGACTGTATTGAGCAAAGGGGAAGTGAACACCGTGACGAGATGACGCCCGAGGGGTTTTTAAGCAATCATGCCGGCGGTGTCCTTGGCGGTATCTCTACAGGACAGCCACTGGAGGTTTCGGTAGCCCTGAAACCCACCTCGAGTATTCCTACGCCCGGAAGGACCGTGAATCTAGAAGGTGAGGCAGAGGATGTGGTGACGACCGGCCGGCACGACCCGTGCGTGGGGATTCGCGCGGTTCCAATTGCCGAGGCGATGCTTGCATTGGTGCTGGTCGATCACCTGATGCGCCATCGGGCGTTGGGTGTCCTTGCCACCCCCGGGCCTTTACTGCCGGGAACCGTTTAGGGACTAAAAAAGCACCTCGGTCCCTTTGAATCCTGTTCGGGTTAGCGCCGAACGCGGGCGCTGACTTTTGGTTCTGAGCCGTCTTTTACGGCCGGGATAGGCGTCCATTCGACCGGTGCCGTGCGCTCGTCCATGAACGCCAGAGTGGCCCGGCCAAGCGCCTCCAGAAAGTCGGCGTTCATCACATCCAGTTTTCCGCGGCGTCGATAACGCGCCTTGAGCTCTCCCAAAGCGTTCAAGGTCGGCCAGAGCGTGACGGCATCTTCAAGTTTCTGGCATCCATTCGCTCGATAGATGCAAACCGCAGCCTCTCGGGCGAGTTCCAGGCAGACGGCCTGTGTTGATACGAGAGCGGCTGGCTCCTGCGCGGTCTGATCGAGCGGGAGCAATACTCTTCCCACCCGGTATTCGAAATGGGCGAAGAGGGCGTGGAAGCTTTGGCGTGCTGACGGGTTCATGGCTCTATGGGACGGGAGGATAGCACCGAATCGGCGCATTTCCATGGTGCAATTTGTCTAGCGAATCCCGTTCGAGAAGGCTAGAGCACGGGGTTCGCTATGATAAAATCGCGCGCCCTCAAGGAGCGGAACATGACTGGAAAAACCTTATACGACAAGCTTTGGGAAGATCACCTGGTCCGCCAGGCGGACGATGGCACGGCGTTGATTTATATCGACCGGCAGTTGTTGCACGAGGTCACCTCCGCGCAGGCCTTTGCGGGACTTCGGGACGCTGAGCGCAGACCCCGGCGGCTGGTGACCAATCTTGCGGTTGCCGATCACAACGTGCCGACCACGGACCGGAGCGCTGGAATTGATGATCCGGTGTCCCGTTTGCAGGTGGAGACCCTGGATCGGAATTGCGCCGAGTTCGGTATTACTGAATTTGATATGTCGGATCCGCGACAGGGTATCGTCCACGTTGTTGGTCCTGAACAGGGGGCCACGCTTCCGGGAATGACCATCGTCTGCGGCGATTCCCACACGGCTACCCATGGCGCCCTGGGGGCCCTGGCTTTTGGAATCGGCACGTCAGAAGTTGAACATGTGCTCGCGACCCAGTGCTTGGTTGCTCGCAAGATGAAGAATATGCGGGTAACCTTGGAGGGCAAGCTCTCCGAGGGTCTGGCGTCGAAAGACATGATTCTCGCGGTCATCGGCCACATCGGCACCTCGGGCGGTACCGGGTTTGCGATTGAATTTGCCGGCTCTGCGGTTCGTGATGCCTCCATGGAGGCCCGGATGACCCTGTGTAACATGGCTATCGAGGCCGGTGCGCGAGCGGGTATCGTTGCGGTCGATCAAAAAACCATCGACTACGTCAAAGGACGTCCTTTCTCTCCGGATGGGCCACTGTTTGAGACGGCGGCCGCGGCATGGCTTGGATTGGTCTCTGATGTAGACGCCCAGTTTGATGTCGAGCATCGCATCGATGTGAGTTCCCTTCGGCCTCAGGTCACTTGGGGAACGTCACCAGAGATGGTCGCTAACGTGGATGACGTGATCCCCGACCCAAAGGATGCGCCCGACGAAGGCAAGCGAGAGGGCTGGTCTCGGGCATTGGAGTACATGGACCTAGAACCTGGCACGCGGATAAGCGCTATCCCTGTCGACAAGGTCTTTATCGGCGCGTGTACGAATGGGCGCATCGAAGATCTGCGTGCGGCGGCGACCATTGCAAAGGGTCGTCGGGTGGCAGGAAACGTGAAACAGGCCCTTGTGGTCCCGGGATCCGGCCTCGTCAAAAAGCAAGCCGAAGAAGAGGGCCTGGATAAAATCTTCATTGAGGCCGGTTTCGAGTGGCGCGAACCCGGTTGCTCGATGTGCCTAGCAATGAATGCCGATCGGCTCGAGCCCGGGGAGCGTTGTGCGGCGACATCTAACCGTAATTTCGAAGGCCGCCAAGGCTATGGGGGGCGAACTCATCTGGTCTCCCCGGCTATGGCGGCAGCAGCTGCGGTGGCAGGCCATTTCGTTGACCCCAATCAGCTTTAAAAGGAATAGGACATGGAAAAATTTGTTAAGTATTCGGGCGTGGTTATCCCGATAAACCGTAACAACATCGATACCGATGCCATTATTCCCAAGCAGTTTTTGAAGTCTGTCGAGAAATCAGGGTTTGGCGATAACCTTTTCGACGCATGGCGATATCTGGATCAAGGGGAGCCCGGTGAGGACTGTAGCGATCGTCCCCTCAACAAAGATTTTGTCCTGAACCAGAAGCCCTATCGGAGGGGCACTTTTCTTCTGGCCCGGGAAAACTTTGCGTGCGGTTCCTCGCGCGAACACGCCGTATGGGCTTTGCGCGACTTCGGTATTCGGACCGTTATCGCTGCCAGTTTTGCCGATATCTTCTACAACAATTGCTTCAAGAACGGCGTGTTACCGATCGCGTTGCCTCTGGCGGATGTTGACTGGCTTTTTGCCCGCGACCAGGAAAAAGGCGCCTTCACTATGGATGTCGATCTAGAGGCGCAGACCCTGACTTCTGAAGACGGAAACGTATATCGATTCGAGATCGACCAGTTCAAGAAGATGTGTCTGCTGGAAGGACTGGACGATATTTCGCTGACCTTACAGCATGAGGAGGACATAACCCGTTACGAAAAGAGGCGGGCAAAAGAGACTCCCTGGCT
>RGTL01000068.1 GCA_010025385.1 Gammaproteobacteria bacterium
CGGGATAGAGCTCTGCTTCTTTGCAGATGAGCGACGTCATCGTCCATCCTGACAGTGTGCTTAGCGTAGCCAGGGTCCCCGCGAAAGCCGTTCGTTTATCGTTGAGGTTTGCTTCAAGCGAAGCACACAACGTGACCCCCTCTGGTAGCACTTCCCCAGGCGTAAGCTGCATATGACCTGTCATCGGGACATGAGCTCTCAGGTAATCGACAAGTTCGTGAAGTATTTGGGCATCAGACATCGGTTCGTCCTAACGGGAACATCTGGCCGCTGCTCATTACGCCGAGGACATTCTCGTCTCCCCGGATCGGCTGGGCGATCTCGACCAGCTCGTAAAAAACGGCTCGACTGATTAACGCGTCCAACCCCTCACGGATCGTCACGTAGGGCGCGGGCTCACTTGTGCCGCCCTTTTCCACCACCTTGATCGGATGATCGGGGCCGGCAATTACCACGTCCTCTACATTGGTACGAAAGACAAGGCGCTGATCGGGGCCTGGATTTGTCTGCTCCAGCTCAACCGCCACAAACGGGGCATCGTCGACCTGGATGCGCAGTTTCTCGGAGGGGGAGATCAAAAAAAACTCGTCTGCCTCTTTAATGAGGACTCGCGAGAGAACCTGAACCAGTCTAGGGCGCAGGATGGGTGATCCGAGATAAAGCCAGTCACCGGCGCGCGTTATGCGGAGATCAAAATCACGGGCATCGCCGGGTTGCCACCTGTGCAGCGGCGGACGCTTTTCATGCTGCATCTCGACCGCCAACGCCTCGAGTCGACTCAGGCCACGGGTATCGCTATCGCTCAGGAGACTATCCCCTTTACCGGCCGAGGTCGACCGGTCGCATCGATCGCGACAAACGTGAACAAGCCTTCCGTTACCCGCTCTTCAGTCTGGTCATGGCGACGACGCACCCAAGTCTCGACCTTGACCGCAATAGAGGTCGTACCGATGCGCTCTGTCGTGCAGTAGCAGCTGACCTGGTCTCCTATCTGAACCGGTCGATGAAACGTCATGCCGTCGACGGCCACCGTCGTTACCCGCCCACCGGCGATCGCAAACGCGTAGGTTCCGCCCGCAAGATCCATCTGCGACATGATCCAGCCGCCAAAGATATCTCCATTAGGATTGGCGTCCGAAGGCATGGCAATTGTTCGAACCGAGGGAATACCGCTTGGTGCAGGCATTATGATTTGGCCTCTCTCGGAAGGCGGCCCATCGCGTAAAACTCATCGTTCGGCCGCATGCCGATCAGATTCGCCATTCGGTTCGATAGCGCGAAAAAGGCTGCGATCGCGCCAATGTCCCAGATATCCTCGTCATCAAATCCGTGTGCGTGAAGGTTTTCAAAATCGGCATCGTCCACGGTAGCCGACTCTTTGGCTATCTTGTCGGCAAACGCCAACATGGCTTTCTGTCGATCCGAAATATCTGCCTTTCTGAAATTAATCGCTACCTGATCGGCGACCAGTGGATCGCGCGCATAGATTCGCAAGATCGCACCGTGGGCCACAACGCAATACTGGCAATGGTTCGCTCCGGACGTCGACACCACAATCATCTCTTTTTCTGCTTTTGACAGTCCGCCCTCCCGAAGCATCAGCGCATCGTGATAATCAAAAAACGCCCGGCACTCGGCAGGACGATGCGCAAGAGTGAGAAACACATTGGGCACAAATCCGGCCTTTTCCTGCACGGCCAGGATGCGATCTTTCAGATCTTCTGGAAGGTCTTCCAGCGAAGGGACAGGGTAACGGCTGATTGGCTTTTGGCTCATAAACGCGCTCTCTCTACGTGTCGTACTTTATTCGCGCCTATTATCGATATGCACTTACTCAGACAATGTCGCGAAGGGTGTTCTGGGATTTTAGCTGGCCTGACAAGCGTTTCTCGACCTAATCAACGGTGGTTCTTGCTTGACTCATCCCGTTCGATATTATTGAACCGATATTTAATACGGCGCGCAAATCACGACGCGGCTCTTGCCAGCGAAAACGAATGGAATTTCGGACAATATCTTCATCTAAGACCTTTAACTCATCGACGATAGGTGACCAGTGCACCAAGGCATCGCCGCTTTGTTTAAAGATCGCTTCGAGATCATCCAGTTCTGAAAATTGAGTATCGTCGATGCGTTCTATCATTTGCTTTACCGCAGATGGAAAGTCCTGCCCGGCGTCATCCGGCACCCCCGTGCGCTCTGCAATGCGGGTTACTGCGACCCGCATTAATTGGCGAACTTGTTCGTTCTCTGGATGTGCCTCAAAAATCAATCGGCCCGTGTACACAGCAAGATCCGACACACAAGCGCACCAAATCTGCCACTTGGCAATATTGATGGATTGGACAAAGAGATCATTCTCGAAAAGCTCAGGAAAACGTGTTCCCGCGCGGGTCTTGATATATCCATAGAGTGAGGTCTGACTAACAAGACTGGATCGGCTATCGACAAAGTCGACCAGAGCATCAAGACCCTCTATGGGTCCGAGCTTTTTCCTAGGCCGCAGAAAATGCGACCTCAGTGCGCCCCAAACCTCAGAGAACCTCTCGGAAAGGCTTTTTCCTGGCGCTTCACTCACACTCGATATCTCTACAGGTTTGTACAGAGCAACGGCTATGTTACATTTTGTAACAACAGAACACACCCGCTAAAAGGGTCTAAATGGAGCGCATTTTTCTCGTATTCGGGCTCGGGGGGTTGCTTCTGCTTTCACCCATTGTCGGTTGGTGGCTTCGACCGGATCTGCCTTGGTTCCTTCCCTATCTGGTTTGGCTTCTGATCATTGCCCTCATCCCGTGGGCCCATAAGCGGATCGATAACCGGTGACAATCTCTGCCGGAGGTCTGTTTTTTTGTAGTCTCGTATACCTTCTTGCCCTCTTTGCAGTAGCCTTCGCTGCGGAGCGGCGCTGGCTTCCCCCGGCTATTGCTCGACATCCTCTCACCTATATCCTGTCTTTAGGCGTTTACGCGACGACCTGGAGTTTCTACGGCAGTGTGGGTTTTGCGGAATCGAACGGCTTCCTATTTCTTGCGGTCTACCTGGGTCTGACCCTTGCCTTTGTCCTGGCACCGATACTCTTGAGCCCAATCCTTCGGCTCGTGCGCGAGTATCAGTTGACCTCAGTCGCAGATTTATTTGCCTTTCGGTTCCGAAGTCAAACGGCAGGCATCCTCGTCACATTATTCACGCTGACAGGCACGCTACCGTACATCTCGCTGCAGATTCGCGCCGTCACTGAGTCCGCTCGGCTGCTGAATCCGCAGATCGCACCGGACGCTCTATCCTTTTGGTTCTGCATCATTATTGTGCTCTTCAGTATCCTGTTCGGCACCCGCCGGATTTCTCCCCGCGAAAAGCACGAAGGCCTTGTTGTCGCGATTGCTTTCGAATCCATCATCAAGTTACTTGCCCTACTGCTGGTGGCTGGCTTTTCAATCGTAAGCATATTTGGCGGGTTTGACGGGGTGCAGCAATGGCTCAACGCCAACCCCCAGGCGCTTCAACGCATGACCTCTCAAGCCCAGCAGGGCCCGTGGATTAGCATCTTGGTGCTTTCGTTTGCCGCCGCATTCTTGCTGCCCCGACAGTTCCATATGCTCTTTACGGAAAACATCTCCCCCCAGGGTCTACGAAGCGCTGCGTGGGGACTTCCACTCTTACTGCTGCTTATGAATCTGGCCATCCCAATTGTGCTCTGGGCGGCCGCCAAGTCCGAGCTAAGCATCCCCGCTGATTATTTTGTAATTGGCCTCGCGCAGAAAAGCGGGTCGGCAGTGTTTGCGGGCTTTGTCTTTCTTGGCGGGGTATCGGCTGCAAGCGCAATGATAATTGTCAGCACACTTGCTCTTGCCGGGATGACCGTGAACCATCTCATTCTTCCCGCGATGGGTACACCCAACCCAAGGATGAGCTTCTATCGCTGGTTGCAATGGGGGCGTCGGATCATCATCGCCCTATTGGTTCTTGCAGGCTATGCATTCTTTCGCGCTTTTGAGACCGATGAGGAACTCGTCCAGCTTGGCTTGATCTCATTTGTTGCCATCGCGCAATTTTTACCCGGAATCGTGGGCACCTTATTTTGGTCTGGCGCCAATCGTTTTGGATTCATTGCCGGACTGACGGGTGGGGCACTGACCTGGTTCGTGGTTCTTATCCTGCCTCTCATTACTCGTTTAGGCACATTGGACATACCGTTACCACCCACACTATGGGAACTTGCCGGGCAGGATAAATGGACCTTTTCAACACTGGCAACGCTTTCGGTGAACGGATTTCTTTTTGTGCTGTTCTCCGTCATCACCCGCCAAAGCGCCCCGGAGCGGGAGACCGCGGCTCTCTGCGCCCAAGAGTTGATGGCGCCATATCGAAGTCGGGTACGGCTGAGCTCGCCAAAAGAATTTGTACCAGCTCTTGCAAACGCTCTAGGCAGGGAAACTGCCGAATTTGAAGTACGCCGTGCTCAGCATGATCTAAGAATTCGTGATGAAGAGACAGACAGACGCGTCTTGGGTCGACTTCGAGAGCGCATTGAACGAAACCTATCAGGGCTCATAGGCCCTCACTCTGCTCGCGACGTCGTGAATATCCGTTTGCCGGTTGATACGGAGTCCTTAGTGCCAGAAGCCGAGCGTATGCGATCGATGGAAGAGACGCTGGAAGCATCGCGCAGTCGTCTCAGGGGGCTGGCCGCTCAACTGGATGCCTTACGCCGCTACCATCGTCAGGTGCTGGAGGAGCTTCCTGTGGGTGTCTGCTCGGTGAGCCCAGACGGTGAGATCACCAGCTGGAATCGGGTTATGGAAAGCGTGTCTGGAATTCCCAAAAACGACGCACTCGGTTCGCCGCCAAGCAGTCTCAAGACCCCCTGGTCCGATCTCATTGATAGATTCCTTGCGGGTACAGAGACCCATATCCACAAGCAGATGGTGTCCCTTGAGAACGAAACCCGATGGTTCAGCTTGTCTAAAGCCGCAATGAAAGGCCCGGGCCCGGATAACGAACATCGCGGCGGCCTCGGCACGAGCGTCCTTTTTCATGACGTAACGGAAGTCCACCGCATGGAGGATCAGTTAGCGCATAGCGAGCGCCTTGCCTCGATCGGCAGATTTGCTTCGGGCGTGGCTCACGAAATTGGCAATCCCGTCACGGGGATCGCAAGTCTTGCGCAGAACCTGGAGGCTGAGATTTCCGATCCAGAAATTAATTCAGAAATCCAAAGCATTCTTGAGCAAACCTACCGGATCAATAACATTGTTCAAACCCTTGTCAATTTCTCCCGGCGTGGAGAGTCCGATCTGCTACAAACGCATCGGTTCCCGTTGCGTGCCTGCCTAGAGGAAGCCGGCGAATTGGTGCGCATGTCGCATCGCGGCAAAGATATTGATCTCGCGATCGAATGCGCGAGCGGCGTCGAACTACAGGGTGATCGCCAGCGCATATCACAGGTTTTTGTAAATATTCTGAGCAACGCTTATGACGCCAGCGACGCGGGTGATCTGGTAAGGATCATCGCCTCACCCGCAGCTGATCAGACAGAGATTACGGTCCGCGATTTCGGTCACGGCATGACTGACGAAATCAGCGACCGAATCTTTGAACCGTTTATGACCACAAAGCAGCCAGGTGAGGGCACAGGACTGGGGATGGCATTAACGTACGGGATCATTCGTGACCACGGTGGATCGATCGAAGTTGAGAGCGCTCCAGGTGCCGGCACAGAAGTACGAATCATGTTTCCGACACCGGACAAATAAACTATGGAACACATCTTAATCATCGAGGACGAAGCGGTCATACGCAAAGCCCTCGCGAAGCTGCTTAAACGATCGGGATACTCGGTTTCGGAAGCGGGCTCAGTAGTCGAAAGCGAGCAACAGTTCAGTCTGGACTCCTTTGATCTGATCATTGCTGATCTTCGGTTGCCCGGCGGACTCGGGACCGAAGTCATCGAGAAGTGTGCGGGCACTCCTGTTCTGATCATGACGAGTTACGCCAGCATCAGCTCGGCGGTTGATGCCATGAAAGCGGGCGCTGCCGACTACATCTCAAAACCTTTTAACCACGATGAGATTCTGGTCGTGATTGACCGACTCATCCGGCAAAACCTCCTCTTTCGTCAGAACCAGGCGCTGCGACGTGATATTCAGCGCGAGTATCCGGCCAGCGGTATGGTGGGCTCCTCGCAAGCAATGCAGCAGGTGCTCTCGATCATCCAAAAAGTGGCTAAAACCCGCTCCACGGTGTTGATCTGTGGCGAATCCGGAACCGGCAAAGAGCTTGTCGCGAGAGCCATACATGATCAGGGGGAGCGCAAGGATGCGCCTCTCGTGATTATGAACTGCGCCGCCATCCCCGATAGCCTCATCGAATCGGAGCTGTTCGGCTTCGAAAAAGGGGCATTCACCGGGGCCGACAAATCAACCCCGGGCCTCATCGAGAGCGCCGATGGAGGCACCCTCTTCCTGGATGAGGTTGCCGAACTGTCTCCACCCGCTCAGGCGGGACTGCTTCGCGTCATCCAAGAGGGTGAATCACGAAGGCTAGGCTCAAGTCACACAAAAACCGTCGACGTTCGCGTGCTCGCAGCCACACACCGAAACCTTGATGAGCGCGTGCGCAAAGGATTATTCCGCGAAGACCTCATGTATCGTCTGAAAGTCGTTGAAATCGACCTGCCCCCCTTACGGGATCGTCGAGAAGATCTACCTGCGCTTGCCGACCACCTGCTGGATCGGATCAGCGCCAAACTGAATCGACGGTCTCTGGCGTTCTCTGCGGAAGCGTTAGAGAAGATCCTAAAGCATGACTGGCCCGGCAATGTGCGGGAACTGGAAAACGCGATAGAACGGGCGGTAATTCTTGCTGATGGTGATATCTTGTCAGCGGATCAGCTCACGCTTTCTTCTGTGAAAACCACATCGCAAGAGACAGACGTGTCCTTGATTCCAAAAGGATCTCTTGACGACTACTTTGTTGAGTTTGTCGTTAAGAATGAATCAGTTCTGAATGAGACCGAACTCGCCAAGAGCCTCGGCATCAGCCGCAAGACCCTTTGGGAGCGAAGACAAAAATTCGGCATTCCACGCAACACCTCCTCTTCGCAAGCCAAGAAATAAGCACTTCTCACCGGCGTTACCCCACACTAAAGTGTTACTTAACGTAACACTCTTTTCGAAGCTGAGGAGAAAAATCTCCCATCTGAGAGATAAAACCTCTGTTTTTTCTTCATTTTTTATCTACGTATCTTTGGCACGTATTTTGCTTGAACAGTAGCAACGTGCCAAAGGATGGGCGCGGAGGTCTAACTAAAACTGCAGTTGGAGGCTAAAAATGGATCAATCAACACGTGAATCCCATTGGGCCAAGACAAAGGGGTTAATGATTACGACCCTCATCATCTGGTTCATATTTTCGTACCTTGTTCACTGGTTCGCGGACAGTTTAAACAACGCTACCTTCCTAGGTTTCCCGTTGGGTTTTTATATGTCTGCACAAGGCTCTCTCATCATCTTCGTAGTACTGATCTTCTGGTTCGCCAGACGGCAGCATTCGATCGATGTGGAGCATGGTGCGGCGGAAGACGATTAAGCACCCTTCAGAACTAAGGAGAATTTTCTATGTCTATAATTAAAGGTGACTTTATAGACAACTTACCTAAGGTCTACGGCCTGTATACCGGAGGGTTCGTTGTCTTCATCCTGCTCATGGCGGTTCTTGAGCAAATGGGGGCTACGTGCTTGTGGCTTCTTTGATGGCGCCATATCTGCGCAAGTTCGGCTGTTACACCGTGCCCGACTTCATCGGTACGCGTTATGGAGGTAACCTCGCCCGCTTTTTGGCCGTGCTGGTCCTCGTCATTGCGTCCTTCACCTACGTGACCGCGCAAATTAATGCAACCGGTACGATTGCCGCTCGCGCACTTCAAATCCCGTTTGAAGTCGGTGTGTGGTTCGGCCTGCTCGGCATTCTGCTTTGCTCTATGCTCGGCGGTATGCGCGCGGTGACCTGGACTCAGGTGGCCCAGTACATCGTGCTCATCATCGCTTACGTCGTCCCGGTGGTGTGGATGTCCAACAAACAGGGCTTCGGTCTGATTCCGCAGTTTGTTTATGGCGATGCGATCATGCGTATTGGCGAACTTGAAACAGCGCTCGGTGTCGGAGCCAAACCAGCTACCGCGGTCGCTGGACTCAAAGCTCTGACCGTGCCGTACTATGAGGCGGGCACAACGTTCGCAGCGAAGTGGAAGTTTGTCACGCTGGTATTCTGTATGATGGCCGGTACGGCGTCACTGCCGCACATTCTGATGCGCTACTTCACTACGCCTAGCGTAAAAGCAGCCCGTCAGTCTGTGGCTTGGTCTCTCTTCTTCATCTTCCTCCTGTACTTCACCGCGCCGGCGCTGGCAACATTTACCAAACTGCAGTTGCTCGATCCCACTCTGGCAACCAGTATTATTGGCAAATCGATCGCTGAGGTGAACGCGTTGGATTGGGTCCAGAAGTGGAGCGCAGTTAAGTTC
>RGTL01000069.1 GCA_010025385.1 Gammaproteobacteria bacterium
TTAGCGGTTTGTCCACCGGTATCAAACTTCTTGAGCGGGGTTATTCAGTAACCATATTGGAGCGGTCTGATTTCGTTGGGGGTTTGGCCAGTACTGCGGTGAGGGATGGATATCGCCTGGACATCGGTCCTCATTTCATCACCAGTCAGAACAACGAGGTTCTGAGGGAAATTCTTGGTCTTTTCTCAGAGGACGAGCTGACCTCGTTCTCACGCAGCGCGAAGATTCTTTTCGGTAAGCGGTTCTTGGATTATCCCCTGACCGCGCGAAACGTTCTCACTCAAATGGGCCTCAAGCACGCCGTCAGCGCGGCAATCAGCTATCTCTGGATGGCAATTCGAAATCTGGGCCCGGCCCGACCCGATGCGGAAGCAAATTTCGAAAATTGGGCGAAAAACAATTTTGGCAACTATCTTTTTAAGATTTTTTTCAAGCCCTATACCGAACAGTTTTGGGGTGTTCCGTGCAACGACTTGTCCTTGGACTGTGTCCCACTTGTGACAAAAATGTCTTTTCTGAAGACGTTGAAAATGCTGTTTATGAAGCGATTTCAGCGTAGCAGCCTTTCCATCGCGGAGCGGGAGACCACGTTACCACTTTACTATCCGCGCAAAGGTTTTGGCGAGGTTGCTATTAAGCTGAGAGAAAAATTTATCTCTCTTAATGGATCGCTCAAAACGAGCTGTGCGGTATCGCGGCTTCGAGCCGGTGCTACAGGTTTTAGCGTTGAGTTTCGTCATGACGATAAGGAGCAAGAGCTTAATTCTTCCCGGTTGATTTCCACGATCCCGATTCCCGTCATGCTCGGTTTACTGGATCCTCCCGCGCCCGAGGCCGTTGTCAGCAGCGCCCAGAAGGTGAACTACCTCTCAGTGATCGTGGTTTACCTCGTGGTAGGGGATCTGGATGTCTTTGACTCGTCTTATCTTTATCTTTTGGGACGTCCGTACAACCGCATCAGCAACATTCGTCGCTTTTGTGCGAGTCTGTGTCCCGATGACGAGAACATTATTGCCTGTGAGATGACCTGTCATTTTGATGACTCGACCTGGAAGATGTCGGATGACGAACTCACCCGACTGGTAACCAACGGGATGCAGGAAGATGGTTTTCTCAAAGCGGGGGACGTCAATAAGTCTTATGTCCTAAGGCGCCGTCATGCGTACCCGTTTTATACAGTGGACTATAAAGATCATTTGCAGGCCGTCCGGTCCTACGTCAATACGATCCCGGGTTTAATTTCGCTGGGTCGGACGGGCGGCTTCAAGTACATGGATATCGACCAGTGTATAGAGGACGCTTCTACTTTCGTTGCTGGCGAAGCGCACGCTGCGCCTCCGACCTAGCACTGCACAAGACCGCTTTTAGGCGCGTTTTTTACAAATAGTAATCGAGGGAAAAGGATCAAAAACGAAGTGCTCAAAATGATCCTTGAAGGCGGGTGTCTCATAAAACTCACGGATGGGCTTCTTCTTAAAACGCGTCATCCATTCGATCGTATCTCGTTCTTTCGATCCGCCCTCGAGAAGAATGACTGCCCCGGCAGATAATTTAGCGGACCAAACGTTGAATATCTGCTGGAGACGTTCGCCGTCGTTGGAGATATCGGCGTGCAGGAAGTCGACGGACTGATTGGCAAAACGATTGGCCTCGTCAAAGGCTGAGCCTTTTATGATTTCGCAGTAGGCTTCTACCTCATACTGCGCAAGATTTTTCTGCAGCACGGTTTGCTCTGAAGAATTAAAGGCGTAGTCCTCAAAGAGGTCAATAATAGCCAGCGTGCCGAATCCGTTGCGTTTCAAGCCCCGAGCGATATGCACGCTGCTGTATCCCTCTAGGCAGCCGAGCTCGACACAAGTCTGTGGCTGATACACCCGCACTAAGGCTTCGATCAACTCGCCATAGTTATTATCGGTATATGAGGATTTCATGGGTTGGTCTCAGCCGGTTGGGCGGTTTTATTTTAAAACCTCATTTTTGCCGTTTTTCGGCAGTCCAGCGTTTGAGAATTTCTTGCGGATCGCCACGACCGACGTCGTTTTCCTTGCCGGCTCGGCGTGCCGTCAGTTCAATCACATACCCGTTGGGATCCCGAAAATAAATGGAATCAATAAAATCATGATCAGAGATGCCTCGCGTCTCAAGGCCCAGCGCCTTGCCACGAGCCATCATGGGCTCAAGATGCTCACGCGCGACCTCAACGGCGATATGCAGATCAAAATCCCGCTGATCCTTGAATTCAAACGGCGTGTTGGGATCCTCAAAAAAAGCAAGGAAAGAGCCGTCCTCCATCTGAAAGAAGGTATGCAGCACCTGCGTGTCGCGACCTGTTTTGGTGGTGTTGATTTCGAGTGCGCCAGCAAACGGTAAGCCGAGAAAATCCTCATAGAACGCTCGGGTTTCCTCGGAGTCGCGGCACCGGTAGGCGGCGTGGTGAAGTCCTTTAATCATGTTGAGCTCTGAAAATTAATTTAATCTAAAAGTTTGTCAGCGCGGACGTGATGCTGCTGTGCTTGGATGTGCGCATCCGTGACTTTACCGTAGAGCTCTTTTGTTCGGGCAAGACTGCCGATCATCCCGGGTTTTTCAGCAAAAGACATAATGAGCACGAGTCGGTCGGTTGCTCCTGTGTTGGGCGTGACCTGATGCAGTGAAAAACGCCCCAGAAAAAGTTGCAAATCTCCCGCCCGCAGATCAAGGCGCTTCACGCGGGTTTTGTCGCCGCCCAGCACCGCGGCTACGTCCTCATAGCACTCGTCAGACTCGTTTCGCAGGTTCGGTGCATATTCAAAATGGCCACCGCTTGTTGCGCTTTTCAAGAGTAGGGTGATCGTGAACTCATTGGTATCAAAGTGCCAGTTGAATTGCCCTCCCGGGGTCAGCACGTTGATGGGCATATCGGCAACTGGATCGGCATATTCATAAAGGGATTGCTTGCCAAGGCATTCCTGAATAAATAATTTCAATGCCGACCAATGAAATAAGGTGCGGCTCGCCGTTGATGCCTCAAAGCAATCGCCAGTGACGAAGCCATTGGTACGATCAAGAAAGATTCTTCGGGGGTGCGCTTTGGGGAGGCTGGGATCATCCTCAGAAAAATAGACGTTGGTTTTTTTCTGCTCCGAAAAATAAGCAAACGGGCGTCGCTCCTGGGCCTCGGCCAGAAGTTGTGACAAACCCTTTGGGCTTAGAAAGTCGGTCAGGACAGCGCAGCCATCTGTATCCAGTTGTCGCTTTATGTCTTGAATAACGACCTGCCTTGTGGGGCAGCTCTTGTCGGCAAGAGGATATCGCTCAAGATTAATGAGGTCTGAGGGCTTAAAACGGGAAAAAACGTCCATCAGATGCATCCTCAAGAGGATTAGGGGTTCGGGAATTATCCCAGTGCCTTGCTGAGGGTATGTTTACTGGGCGACGCCTCGCGGTTTGAATGCGAATAGCGCCCGTCAGGCGCGGCTCACCAGCACTTGGCCGTATTGATCCCCGTCGCGCCCTGAACGCCAAGGTGGTTCAGTGTAAGGTTTGCGCAGTCGGTGTCGTTCGTTGCTTGACCCCCCTGGGGTGTGGCAGTGAGGGTGAATGTCGTCGCCGTAAGCGTTGAGGAGGTAATCGAATAAAAACCTTCGGGCGAGTTTTGCGAGACCGCGCCCGACGACACAACAGAACATGACGCGTCGTTATAAGCGGAGAACTGGGTATAACAACGCTCCAGTTCCTGAGCAATCTGCATCAGAGTACTTTGGCCATCCGTTCGTTTACTCCGGGTAACATAATCTGAGTACATTGGAAGGGCGATTGACGCCAAAATGCCGACGATCGCCACCACGATCATCAGCTCGATCAGAGTAAAACCCAGCGCTCTTTTCATGTTAGGTGTCCTCTTGTGCGACTTGAGTGTAAAGGGTCACGCACTACTCAGGAAACAACTGCTCCCAGGAGAGCCGGCCGGATACTTGGCTTTCGTGAGTGATCAGAAGCGTTTGCTCCACTTCGCTTGCCTCGTCCGTCGCGCTGCCCGGCGTAAATCGACGGTTGCCCATAATGGATGGGCCTGCGGGCATGCCTTGTTCATCCTCCAGTTTCTTGCCCGCATAACCGACGTCTTCGCCGCCTTCGGCGATGGACTCACCAGTCACGCGGGCGGTGTCACCCTGAATAGCGATTACACCATCCTCGTTGAAATCGAAGATCGGTCCGGATGGGCTTCCGCCATTGACGAGTTGGACAGACATCTCCCAGCCCGTACCACCGGACGCACAGACGCTGATGTCAGGCACAACGGTATTAAAGAAAATCATGTTGCCGCGCACCAAAGCCTCTGCGATCACCCGTTCACCGGCGGAGGGCAGGTCGATGTACCAGCCGTAGTGCCGGCCGTTTAGTTTTTCATAATTAACGGTGAGGTGTGGGTTCAGCACACGTGCGCGTTTGGCGTCATCATCAAGCAAAAACGTTTGAGCGGCCAGATTCGCGCGCGTCAGCCGTGGTTTCGCAGAATCCCAGATCCCATAAAACGACTGACCGGTCTTCAAGGTTTTATCGGCATCGTTCAAAAAGCGCCCGGTTCCAAAATAGATCATGAGATTAGGATCATTGCCCGATGCGCCTGAGGGATGTCGAGTCACAACGGGTTTAACGGTGATCGGCTGGCCCGCCCTGGCGGTGAAGAGTGGACCACCATAGGGATTTTTCCAATTGCTTTGGCTGGCGTCCGAAATATCAAAGGTCCACAGATTGCCCTTCAGATCTCCTGCGTACACCCGATCGGCGGTGCCGTTGCCGTCAAGATCGATGACCGCCGGCGAAAAGAGCCCATTGCGATCTGTTCGAGAGCCCGCACCAGTCGCAATACGCAAGTAGTCCTTTCCTTCTGTCCAGACACCGTCGATGCCGCCATCGAGATAAATAATAAAGAGCTGGGACTGCCCGCCGGTGGCATCCGTGGCGGTGTCATCGAGGCCGTTTCCGGTAATCGCCGCCCAGCGGCCGTTATTCATCAACACAATGGTGGGTTCACTGAAGGAGTAGCCAAGATGGGCATCGTGTTGATTGGTGAATTCCCAAAGCACAACATCTTTGGCGCTGGAGTTTCTGAATATCTTGGGATTGGTGATATCCAGTGCGAAGAGGCCTCGCCCGCCGCCGCCCTGAATGCCCACCAGGATGGTCCGCCACTGGGCCGGCGTTCGCGTGGCGATAAACGCATCGCTGATCGACGGCGTGCCATCCACATAAAGATTGTTGTGGTTGAAGTTAGGGTCTGTGAGTCGATGATAGCCAGCGCTAACGCTGGTGCTGAACAGATTGGCAGGCGCATAGGCAATCAGTTCCTCACCCGTGTCGGCACTGAATCCATGCAAAAAGCCATCGTTGGAGCCCACATAAACAACAGGCGTTCTGGCTTGTTGATTTCGGGCGAAAGAGGAATACCGGTTGTTGCCCGAGGGAAATCCGCCGCCGCTATCGGGCCAGGGTTGCCGCGGAGCGCCCACATAAACAGCGCGCGAATGCCAGATGTCACCCAGCACTGAGCCACGCACGCGATAGCCAAAGCCTTTGCCTTCGTGCGCGCGGTTGCCGCGCAAGTATTCGAGTCGGGTGGCACCTTTTGAGACGTTGCCCAGCGAGCCATTGGGCTCCGTACGTAAATCATTTTGTTGTTGGGGTGTCAGCTGACCCCAGATAAAGGGAACTCCAACAGCCTCGCCGCGTTGATTGCCAAGGGTGTAGATCGTGCGGGCGCCGGTGCCCATTCGGTCCAGCCTGTCCGCGGCGCTCCAGGCTTTTGCACCAATAGATGCATCATCATTCAGTTCATAGGCGATGACGTCGCCAGACCAGTCTTTTGCGTTGAACAGCGTCTGATAAAGCCGGGTGTTTTCAGTAAAAGAAGGGGTATCGAAAGACACCGCTGCCGCCGACCCGGATTGCGCCATGCCGCCCGCGACTGCATCAAGAATCGCGTTGATCGTCGCTGCCGTCCCGCTCACGCTGTTAGTGAGCGATCCGCCCGTGGCCTCGGTGATCGAGGCCGCCTGCCCCGGATCTGATCCCCACATGCATGAGCCAATGCCCGCGTCAGAGAAGTGGTCAATACCCCGACCCGAGCGCCCGGAGTTGATCCCGGCGACAACCACATTATTGGCCTGAAGCGCGCGAATCACCTCGGTTTTGTCAACGGTTCGCGTCCAGGAGCACGCATCCCCAAACCAGACGATGATTCGACCCGAATCCTCTCGCCACTTGATGTCATACCCGGTAGCAAACCCTTTATCGGCGCACTCTGCATAAGGGGCGCGGGGGTAGGGCGGATCAATACACATGCCATCGGTTGATTGCCCACCAGTGGCCAGCTGCTGGAGTCCAAAAAAATTCGCTTCGGCCCAGTCGCCGCCACAGCCACCAGGGCTACTGCAGGGGCGCCACTGGTTCATCCCTCGTTGAGTCAACAGCTTGGAGTCCGTCAGGGGCTGATTGATCCGAAACGCCCTTTGTGCGGCAGCTCTCTTCTGCGCCTCAGTCGGTTCGCGACTCACGCATTGATCAGGCCAGTAGCGATTGCAGTAGCCATAAGGGTTTTCGCAAATGTATCGGTTACACCATGAATATGGGCAGGTATCCCGATGACAGAACCAAATCGATGAGTTGCTCAGGTATTCTCTGGGATCGCCCCAGTACGTTGCCACGCCATAACGTGTGTCAATTCCTGCGAAGCGTGGATCACCACCTGAAATCGCATCGAGAATGGTTTGCGCATTTCGTTTGGTGCTATTTATGGGGCCGCCCATGCTGCCGGTGTTGTCCATCAGAAATACAACGTCGGCTCGGCAGGCACCCGCGTCAGAAACCGATTGAGCCAGGGCGGGTTTGAAGACACCAAAGAGCGTCACCAGCAGACCGAGAGCGCTTATCCATCTCATCGTTCCACGCATCCCGCGGGGGTCAGAAAACTCGAAGCCTGATCTCATGGCAGCACCAGCACAGGCTGATCACGAAGGAGTACCTGCTGTTCGTCAGGAAAAACGAAGGCATCGATAGAGGCGATTTCAAGCAGACTGAATAGTCCAATCCCAATACTCAAGCCAGAAAGGGGGCGGTTGCATACGAACTCCCACCCCGCGCTGATCCCGATATCAGATCCATCCGCCGCTGACAGAGGGATCACATCAAAGCCATTTAGTTGGCAGCCGGCTTCAGGCGGAATAGTCAACACCGCAGGATTTTGCAGCGCCCTTGTTATCTCCTTGGTTCTGGCGTTGAGATTCTCTGACTCCTTTGCAATCAGAGCGTTTGGGAGATCTGCTGTGATAAGCAGATTTTCTTGGATTGAAGCAATGCTGAGTAGGGCGCCACTGGAGGAATTCTGGCTCCAGGCAGGCTGCGCGATCAAGGCAAATGTGACCGCTAAGGCGCGCGATATCAGCCGTGCTCGTATTGGCATTTTGCTTTGGTCTATTCCGCTTTGGCGTAATGGCTTCGCAAGACCGTCTGCGTCGCTTCGTTACCGCCTAAGCCCCGGGCTGTGATTCGGTAGACCGATGATTTCTGGCTGAGATCGGTCTCGCCGTAGCCACCCATATTTAAAGATCCATTGCTGCCAATCTCGCCCACTTTCTTGATCATGTATCGCGGAGATTCTTTGACGAATCTCGCAGATCCGGGTAGTTGTTTGGAGTTTGCATTGGTCCATTCGGTTGAGAATGGGGACGGCTCCTGATCTCTCGGGTCATCGCCCTGCGCATAAAGCCCCGCGCCCGTTGAATTAAAAACGCTGGAGCTCGGTAGAGTCTCAATGAAAGATTCGCCCGCGCGCAGCGCGATCTCACTTGCCTCAAACGAGAGATACATGTCGCGAGTAACGCCCGCCATTTTTTCTTCCATTCGGGTGGTTCTCATTAACCCCATGGCGATCACCGTGAGCATGACCAGCATCACCAGGCCGATAATCAGAATCCACCCCTGCTGATCTTTGTCCGTTCTGTTTTTCCGACAAGTCGTCATCATGTTAATTATGCTGACCGCTGGCGCTCAAGCGGGGTGTGACCCATGACACCCAATTTTCAAAATCCTATCTCACCCTGTTTCGAAGCGTAATCGTCGTTGTGAACACTTTACGAAGGTAGCGATCATTAGCTGCAGGGGTATACGTGACGCCTTCAAATGTGTACGGGGCGGCAGTCGTCGTAAGATTGTTCTCAATGGACCGCAGCAGAATCGAGATTCTCAGGCTAACAATTCTGTCGACATCAAGGCCTGAGGTGCCGGCTGCGACGTAGCGGTTTGCCACCTGATCGCTGGCGGCGTCGGTATCCTCACCGTACAGGATCTGGATATTCTCGATACCCTCGATCAGTTCGTCGCCACCAGTTGCGCAGGCGGTATTGGGATCAGTGGTTCTTTTTAGGGAAGTGACGTTGGGGGTGATGCTGTCGCCTACGCAGTAGGTGGTTTGTCGGACCGGATGCACTCTGGCATCTGTTTTATACAGTTTGCTCAGACCAGCGGAGGGTG